>NZ_NOZT01000007.1:0-109134 GCF_002412355.1 Acinetobacter sp. YT-02 | reverse complement strand
CGTATCAACTTTGCCAAAAGAATAAGCCTAAAATTCATGTGATTAAATCTTTGGCTTATCCGTAACTGGGGTTAGCTAAAAATCTTGCGAGATATATCTCTCACGTCGCAAACATAGACGAATTGTCAACAGACCCTATTTACTGCATAAAAAGCAGTATTTTCTACAAAGGTAAATAGCAAAAAAGTGCATTGACTCTGTCGTCATTGAACATTCACATCAGATCGAAACCCTGTAATATCAACCACAACATTGTTTAAGGAAAAGCTATGTCGTTGCTACAGACCTATCAAGCCATTGCCGAGCAAGAATGGATAGACATCCCGCTTGGGTGGTTACAGGGGCGCACTATTTATGGTGGATTGGTGGCAGGTTTGATGATGCAAAAAGCCCAGCTTTGTATTGCCGATCCGAAAAAGCGCTTGCTAAGCAGCAGTGTCACGTTTGTCGGACCTGTGCAACAAGGTCGGGCACGGCTCACGGCGGAAATTCTGCGTGAAGGCAAATCTGTGACCAGTGTCGAAGTTCGTTTATGGCAGGATGATGCAGTACAAAGCATTTTAATTGCCAGTTTTGGTGCGGCACGTGAATCCAGCATTGTGGTGCAACAAGAACGTACTGCGCCCAATTTTCCACCTGCAACGGAATTGCCTGTTACACAGCATCATCCTTTAGCACCTGAATGTTTTCAGCAGATGGATTTGGTTTGGTCTGAAGGACAATATCCGTTTACTGCTAGTCATAAACCTGATTTTGCAGGCTGGATGCGTTTTAACCCAAAACAGCATACGAATCGTGCCATGACCATTGCCGATTTGATGGTGGCTTTTGATATGTGGCCGCCTGGAGTACTGCCGATGTTTGAGCAGCTCGCTCCTGCCAGTTCACTGACTTGGCATGTGACCTATGTCAATCCTTTGCAAAATCAGCTGCAAGATTGGATGAAATATAAAGTTTTTACCGATCATGCTAGCGGTGGTTATGCCACAGAATATGCGCACTTATGGGATGATCAGGATCGGCTAATAGCGATTGCCCGACAGACCATCACCGTGTTTGCCTAGTGACACCTACTAGCATTTCGTATAAAGTGAAGCCTATTCACGATGACAAATCCTCAAAAAACTTGTGAATATGCAGCGTAAAGAGGGGAAACATTGGCGGTGTCTATGACAACAGGTCGTATCCTGAACATTCCAAATATATTAACTTTGGCTCGAATCGCCTTGATTCCTGTTTTTTTGTTGGTGGCGTATTGGCCGCCTGCAATGGGCGTAAATGGTTATGATGGTGGCATGACGCGTCATATTATTTTGACGTCTATTTTTGTGATTGCTGCTGTGACCGACTGGTTTGATGGCTATTTGGCACGTACTTTGAATCAGACCTCTGCATTTGGGCGCTTTTTAGACCCTGTGGCCGATAAACTTATGGTCGCTGCGGCATTGATTGTTTTAGTGCAATGGCAACCGACTATTTCTATGGCTTTTGCCGCGATTGTAATTATTTCCCGTGAAATTACCGTATCTGCCTTACGAGAGTGGATGGCTGAACTCGGCGCACGTACCAGTGTGGCGGTGTCTACAGTGGGGAAATATAAAACAGCATTCCAAATGATTGCGATTTCAGTGTTCTTATTGAACTGGCAACCATTGGAAATGGTGGCTTATTTGTTGCTCTATACTGCTGTAATTCTAACGCTTTGGTCGATGTTTATTTATTTAAAAGCGGCATGGCCATATTTGAAACAACCTTAAATATCGTGATTCTTCATTAAAAAGTGCTTCTGATTGAAGCACTTTTTGATTAACTATGGGTTTCTTCCTCGGCATCATCCTCATAAGTTTTGGCAATTTTTTCAATATTTAAACTTTTTGCCATCGCATCAAAAATTTCTTTATAAACCCCATTTTGATGATAAAGCGCATCATGTTCGCCATGTTCCGCAATCCTGCCATCTTTCATGACATAGGTGTAATCGGCATCAATAATTTGCGATAAGCTATGTGAAATGATGATGACCGTACGCCCTTGTTTAATTTCATCGAGGCTTTGTTTGATTTGTTCGGTTGCAATGGCATCCAGACTAGCAGTCGGTTCATCTAAAAAAATAATAGGTGGATTTTTCAGGAACATACGTGCAAGGGCAATCCGTTGTTGTTGACCGCCTGAAAGCATGAGGGCATCTGCGTCATAAGCCTGAGGCAATTGCAAAATTTGTTCGTGAATAGAGGCTTTTTGGGCTGCCAGAATCACATCTTCCAAGCTTGCATCAGTTTTGCCATAACGAATATTTTCAAAAATAGAGCCTTGGAAAATATGATTTTTTTGCAAAACCAAGCCGATATGGTCACGCAAATATTGAGTGTCGATGTGGTTAATATCAATCCCATCGAGCTGAATTGTTCCCTGTTGTGGTTCATAGAATTTATCTAATAAACTGATCAGGGTAGATTTTCCTGCTCCCGACAATCCCACCAATGCGGTAATTTTATTGGGCTGAATCTGCATTTGAATGTCTTTGAGTGCATGATGTCCATTCGGATAAAAAAAGTTTACCTGTTGCAGATCAAACTGCCCTCGAATAACTGGTTTAAGCGTACCACTTGGCTCAATTTCATGCTCGGCTTCCAAAATTTGAAAGAAGCTTTCTGAATAGATCATTGCATCATTGACTTCATCATAAATACGATGCAATGAGCGAATTGGGGCAGAAACATTGCCAAACAGTAACACGTGATACATGATCATGCCGATGCTCATTTGTCTATCTAACACAAAATAAGCAGTTAAAATAATAATCAGCACCACGCCAATTTGTTCAATAAAGCTTTTTAAACCATCAAATAAAAAACTGGTTTGGCGAGTCTGCATTTGATTGTGGGTCAGTTTTTTCTGCAGGGTGAGTTGTTTTTCTGCTTCGATGCTTTCTCTGTTAAATGATTTAATCACGGTAATTGAGTTGATGATGCTGAGAATCCCTTGGCTTTTTTTCTCACGTCCATCACGTAAATTACGTCGCCAGCTTCCTAGTTTTTGTGCCTGCTGATAGGTCAGCCAAAAATAAATAGGCACAATGAGTGTCGCGACCAAACCCACATAAAAATTGGCATAATACATTAAGCCCAAAGCCACAATTGCACTGGTAAAGAGTGGCAAAATATCAATAAAGAAAATTTGCACTAAGCGGGTGAGCGAACCAATGCCACGATCTATACGTGTTTGTAATTTACCTGCTTGGTTGTTGTCCTGATTAAAAAAGGCCAGTCGATAACGCAAAAATTTCTCAATAATGCCCTGTGCCAAATCTTGTGACACAAAAATGCATAGTTTTTCACCATAAAACTTCTGTCCAAACTGCACAAAGGCATTGATGATTTCTTTACCCAGCAAAATGGCTGAAATGGTGATTAAAATGTGCCAGCCTGCAGACAGACCTTGTCCTGCCTCAATTAAGGCGTTAATACGGTCAACAGCGTATTGTAAAGTTAGTGCATTGACTTGAGCTGTTAATGAGCCGATGAGCGTTAAAACTAAGGTAGCAATCACCAAGAGCTGATAAGGTCGAACGAAGGGACACAATTTTTGAAATAAATGCCATAAATTCATAAGCTATTATTGTTATAAGAACGATGATTTTAAGTCTAAGGATGAACTTCACGACTCACAAGCCAAAAAGCTGTGTCATTTTGTGAGCAGTCCTGATCCTTGTTTTAGATTAAACAATAAGCTATTCAGCATAGGAATGACCATGAATCTAGAATTGTTTGCACCTGAGCGTTGTGACAACGTACTGCCTTATGACGGCATTGTGCAGGACTATGGTTTGGTGCTGAGTGCGGAGCATAGTGAGCGTTATTTGCAGTATTTTCTGCAACATTTGGCATGGCAGCCTGATGAAGGTCTGCTCTTTGGTCAGTATTATCGGACACAGCGCCAAGTGGCATGGTATGGCGATGAGCAGTATCAATATCGTTATTCGGGAGCAGTTAAGCAGGCACTGCTATGGCAGCCTGCTTTGTGGCGATTGAAACAGCAAATTGAACAATGGGTCGGGCATCCCTTTAATTCATGTTTGGCCAATTTATATCAAGATGGTACGCAGGGCTTGGGTTGGCACAGTGATGATGAGCCGAATTTAGGCAGACACGCTGTCATTGCATCTTTGAGTTTGGGGGCAACCCGTAAATTTTGTTTTCAGCATAAACACCGCGCCAACAAGGTTGAGCTACTGTTGCACAGCGGTCAGTTGTTGGTCATGCGTGGCACGACACAACACTATTGGAAACATGCCTTAATGAAGTCCAATAGAATTATACAACCCAGAATTAATCTGACCTTTCGCTATTTTCACACGGCTATTGAATAAAACTTGATTTAGCACTCTAAATCCTTATTCAGGAATAAATTTTAATTGTATTTAAATTCAGTTCTTTAAGGTATCAATAACCTAAATCTTTAAGTGAGTTCTATACTAAAACTGGTATTCAGTACTTCCACCTGTTTTTCAATTTGTTCTGCATTATCCTGCAAAATTTCAATCAGTTTTTGCAAATTGACAAATTCAAAACGGTTTTTAGATGCCAGCAGCGTCAATGCATAAGGTGCATCTTTAGATGAAAAACGAATCGGTACAGATAAGCCTGCAATTTCTGCATCGAGTTCGCCGTTAGAAAAATAATAGCCTTGTTTTTTGATTTTGCGCATTTGCTGCAAAAAGTCATCTTCATCTTGTGCAAAATTGACTTGTGCCAATTCGTTAGAAAAACGTTGGTAATAGTCTAAAATTTTAGCTTTAGGCAGATGTGCCATAATAATTTTTGGCGATGAGCCGACATAAACAGGACGTGGGCAGCCGCGACCATAAGACAGCAAAGGCGTATCTTTAAAGATTTCGTGATGCACATCAATGCAGGAATCTTGATTGAGTTGGGTCAGCAAACAGCAAAATTCAGTACGTTCCGCAATTTTTTTCATAAACGGAATACTGATGGTGACCAATGGATCGGTCGTGCGAGAGATAAAATCCAATACCGCAATTTTTGGCCCTAGGGTGTAATCTCCCGATGTGCCACTCATGCGCTGCAACAACTCTGCTGAAACCAACTCTTTTAAATAGCGGTAACTGGTGGGCTTAGATAAACCGAGTTCCTCACTAATGGTATCTACATTAATGACAGGACGTGCGGTTGAAAATAAGTCTAAGACTGTGAGAATCTTGCCAAAGCTAGACAGTGCCATGCGGATTTACCCATTCACACCAAAAGGATGGTGTCACTTTATATCAAAAAATCGCCAGACCAATAGACTTTTTACAGATGGTCTTAGGCATTCTAACGATCAATGTCCCAATTCTTTTGCATTTGTCGATGTTATCTATTCAGAAATAGGATTTAAGGCTGAACGCCGTGAGGGTCACGATACCAGCTTTCAATCAATAGTGCTGCGGCAAGACTATCGGCAGCGAGTTTTTTACCACGCCCTTGGGCTTGATAATGATCAAGCTCATCACGTGCTTCACGTGTGGTTAGGCGTTCATCGACCATTAGGGTGTTGATATTGCTTTGATGGCGTAAGCGTCTAGCAAACTTACGCGCACGGGTAGACAGTTCTGACTCGCTATCATCCATATTTAAAGGTAAGCCCACTAGAAATAATTGTGGCTGATGTTGCTTGATAATTTTTAGCAAGTTTTCCCATTGCGGAATGCCATCTTTCATGGGGAAGAGGGCGAGAGGGGTCGCACTTTCAATCAGTGCCTGCCCCACAGCCATGCCCATTTTTTGCGTACCGAAGTCAAATGCCATAATGGTTTGGGCTTGTGTTGTTTCAGGCATGACCAATCTCGGAAGATAACCATGTTGGATCTACGCCCATTTTACGATAAGCGGCATCCCAACGGTCGTCATAAGGTAAATTGAAAATCAAGTCCATGTCCGATTCACAAATGAGCCAATCGCCACGGGCAATTTCTTGTTCCAGTTGCTGTTTGCCCCAACTGGCATAGCCCAAGGCAATTTGGTAACGTCCAACGCCTTCGTTGTGGGCAATCGCATCTAAAATATCTTTAGAGGTGGTGATACAGACATTTTCACCAACAGCGATAGATGAATGCCAAGTTGGCTGCCCTGTGTGTAAAACAAAACCTGCCTCAGGTCGTAATGGACCACCTTGTAGAACTTCGTGAGGATGCACATTATCTGCGTCTATATCTAAATCATTGAGTAATTCTTTGATTTGGATACCCGATGGACGGTTGATAATAATGCCTTGCGCACCGTCTTCATCATGACGTGCCAAATAGATGACGGTGTTTGCAAAAAACTCATCATTCATATCGGGCGGGGCTATGAGACAGCGATGCGTCAGATATTGTTTAGTCACCTAAGCAATTCTCCTTAAAAACAGTTGCTTCTAGAAAAACCTATTCCTTTAGGATACACGTTACTTGAGCTTTGTGATTTCACCAAGCTCTTTTTGTGACAGCGTTGGTTTTTAAGCCTGTTGAAACTTCAATTGGCGTAATTGTTTGGCGTGTTGCAGGGTGGTGTCATTAATTTCAACGCCGCCTGTCATGCGTGCCAATTCTAAAATACGCGCATCTTCTTCTAATTCAACAATGGTGCTGCTGGCAGGGTCGGTCTGACGCTTTTTCACTAAAAGGTGTTGATCAGACTGTGCTGCCACTTGTGCTTGGTGGGTAATACATAAAATTTGAACGTGTTGCGCCAAACCTGCGAGTAAGCGCCCCACAATTTCTGCGGTACCACCACTAATCCCGACATCAATTTCATCAAAAACCAAGACTTCGGCTTCGGTTTTTTCGGCATTCATGACTTGCATAACCAAGGCAATCCGCGATAATTCACCACCAGAAGCCACGCGTGCCAATGGCTGTGCAGGAATACCTTTGTTGGCGGTAAACAATAATTGAATAAAACTTAACCCTTCCGCAGAAACTTGTTCTAAAGGTTCAAATTTAAATTCAAAATGTGCCTCAGGCAGTGCCAATTGTTTAACTTGCTCGGTTAGTTGTTTAGCGAGCGGTGCAGCTGCTTCACGACGGATATCATCTAAATGTTGTGCTTTGGCTAAAAAGTCCTGATGTGCCACTTCGACTTGTTCTGCCAAAGTTTCAGGATCTTCCAGTTCATGTAAAGCCGTGAGTTCGGCTTGCCAAGTATCGAACTCTTGTTTCAGTAATTCAGGCTGAGTGCGGTATTTACGTGCCAAACGATGAAAAACTTCCAGCTTCTGATTCAGTTCTTCCATGCGCTCTGGATCAAAGCTTTGACGATCAATAAACTGACGTAAATTGGCTGTCGCATCATCTAATTCACTTTGCGCATTTAACAATGAATTATAAATTTCCGATAATTGCTCACTGCGCCCCGCATGCGATTCCAAGCGGCGAATAATTGAAGCAATTTCCTGTGTGATGTTTTGCTCGGCTTCGTCTAAGGCATTTAAGCTATAACTGCAGTCCTGCATGATATGTTCATGATGGCTTAGGCGATCAAACTCTTGTTCAATCTCCTTATAATCGATTTGTACCAGTTCTTCGAGTTCTTCGAGCTGTAAGTTTAGAGTTTCGATGCGCTGCTTGCGAGTTGCCTGTGCATCCAGCGCCGCCTGATGCTGTCGGATATTTTTTTGCCAGGTACTATAAGCATCACGTACTGCTTGGGCAGGGGTATAAAAATTATAATAACGATCAAGCCAGTGCTTTGGATAAGGCGGTTCCAACAATTGTTGTTGGCTGTGTTGGCTATATAGCTGTACTAGTAAGCGTCCAATTTCTTTCAGCTCTGACAAACTGCTTGGGCGTCCATTAATCCATGCTTTGCTGCGTCCTGTAGCAAAAATCACCCGACGTAAATGGATTTCACCAGACTCATCATCTAATTCATGTTCTTTTAGCCATTGTGCTTCAGGGCTATTGTCCTGATAACTGAAACTCGCGGTCACATCAGCCTTATCTGCACCAAAACGTACATAATTGGTATCGGTACGTTCACCTAAACAGGCAGAAAGCGCATCTAAAAGTAAGGATTTACCTGCACCAGTTTCCCCAGTTAGGACGTTAAACCCAGTTTCAATATCCAAGGCTAGGTGATCGGCAAGGGCAAAGTTAATCAGTGTTAAGTGAGTCAGCATAAACGCATCCAAGCTGCGAAAAGTGGCAGTTAAAAAGAGTCAAGTTTTTTGATATGCCACATTGCGGCTGTTATTTTCAATCAAAGCATCTTCGAGTCTATTTAATTCTAGCTTAAATTACAGCGCAAACAACAAAAAATGCAGCAAAGTCCAGATCATTTCATCTTATGGTCATTGAATCAGGGCATGCTTTACTTGGGGAGTTTTAAGTGCAGTTTGGGTGGGGAAGATGTGCCTGTCTAGGCAGAATGGGTGAACTATTTCACATTCAGCTTTAGCACTTTAGTCGCGGGAGCTTGGTGCATATTTGTGGATAGGAGCGGCAAGACCTTAGACAGCATGTATAGCGTGCTCTGCATTGTCTGGGGGATGGTCAACTTTACGCTAGCCCCTTTGTAAACACAGATTGATTAGTTCTGAGGACAGAATTAAACTACATCAGTCAAAAATATAAAAACGCGTTACCTGGAGATTACGCATGTCAGCTCAGTTTGATCATGTATCAGTTGTAAAAAAATCGAATGTCTATTTTGGTGGTCTATGCATCAGTCATACTGTGCAGTTTGAAGACGGTACCAAAAAAACCTTAGGGGTAATTTTACCGACTGAACAAGCCTTGACTTTCGAAACGCATGTACCTGAACGTATGGAAATTATTTCAGGTGAATGTCGTGTCAAAATTGCCGATAGCGAAGAAAGTGAATTATTCCGCGCGGGTCAATCGTTCTATGTGCCTGGCAATAGCCGTTTCAGCATCGAAACCGATGAAGTGCTCGATTACGTGTGCCACTTAGAAGGCTAATCAGCCGATAATAGGGTATTGAATTAAGATTTCATTTTTCTCCTGCTTGAGCACCCAATCAAGCGGAATTGAATCAAGAAATTTTCACCCGAATCGGTTAAACTAGATCTTATTGAAATCCTGTAAAGTCAGCTTTGCAGGATTTTTCGTTTTCGCTGGTTTATTGGTGCATTAATTAGAGGTCGTTCATGGCAAAACCTGAATATTATTATGGCGTTCACTCGGTGGAGTCATTATTGGAGCTTGAGCCAGAGCGCGTCTTAACTCTTTTTACCTTAAAAGGGCGTGATGATCAGCGTTTACAAAAGATTTTAGAACTTGCCGAACCATTTGGCATTAGTGTGCAAAAAGCCAGCCGTGACAGCTTGGAAAAACTGGCAGGTTTGCCTTTTCACCAAGGAGTGGTGGCTGCAGTACGCCCACATCCAACTCTGAATGAAAAAGACTTGGATGCCTTGTTGCAGGCTGATAGCAAGCCTTTACTTTTGGCGCTCGACCAAGTCACCGACCCGCATAACTTGGGTGCGTGTATCCGTACTGCCGCTGCGATGGGGGTTACTGCCGTGATTGTGCCGCGTGATCGTTCAGCAAGTTTGACCCCAACTGCACGCAAAGTAGCTGCAGGTGGTGCAGAAAAAGTCAAATTTATCCAAGTGACCAATTTGGCACGTACTTTGGCGCATTTGAAACAAGAGTTTAATGTGCGCGTGGTGGGTACGATGCTGGATGAAAAAGCTTTGCCAATTCAGCAATTTGACTTTACAGGCACAGCAGTATGCGTGGTGATGGGCGCAGAAGATACAGGTTTACGCCCAATTACCCAGTCACAATGTGATCAAACCGTATTTATTCCAATGGCAGGAAATCTGCAAAGTCTGAATGTCAGTGTTGCAACAGGTATGGCCTTGTATGAAGCTTGTCGTCAGCGTCAGGCTTAATTGCTGATTTTGTATTTGCTATTTTATTGATGCTTTCAACACCGTGATTCGTCTATCTCCCCAAAAGCAAGGTTATGCTTTGGTGCTTGTTACCATGTGCATTTGGGGTGGTTTTACCCTAACTGCTCGGCTGAATGCACAATGGCAGATCAGTGCTTGGGATATTACCGCCTTACGCTTTGCTTTGGCTTTTTGTATTTTAATGCCGATTCTTATCTGGAAAAAAGATACGGCATTTTTATGGAAAAAAGAGCCTTTTATTTTGGCAATGATTGGTGGAGTGGGCTATTGCCTGACTGCGTATAGTGCTTTTCATTATGTACCTGCTGCGCATGCTGCCATTTTTTTGAATGGCTGTATTCCTGTTTGTACCGCCATTGCTGCTTGGATGTTATTTCGAGTGCCTTTTGACCGCCATACATGGATCAGTATTGTAATTATGCTGACCGCCATTGCGGGTATGAGTGCGCTGATGTATCAAGAAACAGGTGTTGCCTTTGGACTTGGGGATGGACTGTTTTTTATCAGCGCTATTTGGTGGGGTGTGTTTACGGTTTTATTAAGACAATGGAAGCTTTCCGCTTGGCATGCTATGGCGGGTGTCGCAATTTGGTCGGCAATCGTCTATGTCCCGATTTACGTACTGTTTTTCCCGAAACAACTCAGCACACCTGAACCGATTCATTTATTGCTGCAAACTATTTTTCATGGAGTGTTTGTGGTGATCATCGCAACACTTAGCTATGTCGAGGCAATTAAGCGTTTGGGAGCATTCAAAACTGGCAGTATTGTGACCTTGGCGCCGTTTATCGCTGCGATTCTTGCTGTCCCTTTATTGGGTGAACCTTTGAGTTTAGCAATTTTATGTGGCTTGGTGGGTATGGGGATTGGTGCTTTGCAACCTTGGCGTTGGTGGGCCCGACCTGACAGCTTAAAAGCTCAACTTGAACAGCAAAAACAACAGTCAGATTAATTTGCTTACTGCATCGCTCGCTTTAAATACTGCTGATGCAATACTTCAAGTTTGCTATACAAATGATCTAAATGCCCATCATTTAGCACAATGTCATCGGCTAGGCGTTGTTTTTCAGCACGTGGCATTTGTGCTTGAATAATTTTATGAATTTGCTCAACCGTTTGACCATCACGTTGTGAAGCACGGTGAATTTGTAGGGCTTCAGTAGCATCAATCAATAATGTATGTCGGGTCAATTGATGTTGATTGGTTTCAAACAAGAGTGGTGAAACCAAAACCACATAGGGACTGTCGGCAGTATCTAATTGTTGAATAATCGATTCACGAATTGCAGGGTGGGTGATTTTTTCAAGTGCTTGTCGTGCACTTGGTTCTTTGAAAATGTGTTCACGTAATGCGCGACGATCTAGTTCGCCATTTTCAAGTAAAACCCAATCGCCAAAGTGTTGTCGAATTTGCTTTAAGGCAGGCTGTCCTTTTTCAACCACTTCACGTGCAACAACATCCGCATCGACCACAACAATGCCTTGGGTCTCGAACCACGCACTGGCTGCAGACTTGCCACTGCCAATTCCTCCTGTTAGACCCAAAACAAAACGCATGTGCTGTCCTTATTGTCCCAAATATACTTTCATGATTTGCTCGCCCCATAAAAAGGCAATCCAGCCCGCAATGGCGATATACGGACCAAATGCAAAGGGTTGGTTTTCTTTACGCACTTTTAACAGAATAATGCCAATAATAGCCCCAACTAAGGACGATAGCAGCACAATCAGGGGTAACATCATCGGCCCCATCCATGCACCTAAAGCGGCAAGGAGCTTGAAGTCACCATAGCCCATGCCTTCTTTGCCTGTGACGATTTTAAACAGGTAATACACCACCCATAGACATAGGAAGCCAATTACATAACCCCAAATTGCCGATGTCGGTGAGGTATAGATGGCATAGCTGTTGACTGCCAAACCCAGTGCAGCCAAAGGCAGGGTGTAACGGTCTGGCAAGAGTTGTGTATCAAAATCAATGAAGGTGAGTGCAATCAAGGTATAAGTGAGCAGCAAACCAAACAGCATTTGTACAGTTGGGCCAAATACCGCAAGCACAATCAGGGCGCAAACAGCGGTTAATACTTCAATCATTGGATAACGTACGCTGATCAGGTTTTGGCAGTTGCCACATTTACCGCGTAATACCAACCAACTCAGCACAGGAATATTTTGATACCAACGAATTGGGTTGTGACATTTGGGGCAGGTCGATGCAGGTTTGCTCAGGGTGATTTTACTTTCATCAATAATGGCTTGTTCAGGATGTAATAACATTTGGCAGTCATTACGCCACTCCTGTTCCATCATTTTTGGGGTGCGGTAAATCACCACATTCAAAAAACTGCCAATACATAAACTAAAAAGTCCAACTGCGATATAGAGCGCAGTTGGATTTTGGATAAAGTACGCGATTAATTCTTGCATTAAACCACAGAACCCATTTGGAAGATTGGAAGGTACATGGCGACAACTAAACCACCCACTAAAATACCCAAGACAGACATAATCAACGGCTCCATCATTGAGGTTAAGCCATCTACTGCGTTGTCGACTTCGTTTTCATAGTGGGTTGCGACTTTATCTAGCATGGCATCTAGCGCACCTGATTCTTCACCAATGGCTACCATTTGCACTGCCATAGACGGGAATTTATTGGTGACACGCATGGCGAATTGTAGCTGTTGACCTGTCGCAACATCATCACGAATTTTCATCACGGCTTCTTCATAGACCACATTATTGGTTGCCCCAGCGGTAGATTCCAAGGCATCAATTAAGGGTACACCAGCAGCAAAAGTAGTGGCTAAAGTACGGCTATAACGTGCAATAATCGCTTTATAGACCAAGTCACCAAAAATAGGCGCTTTCAGTGCCGCTTTGTCTAAGAAGTCACGGAATTTTTTACTGCGTTTTTTAGTTTCCAAGAAACCTGCAATGATGACCCCAATCACAATAATCAGAATAAACCAGTATTTCTGCATCCATTGTGACATGTTCACCACCATTTTAGTGAAGGCAGGCAAGTCCGCACCAAAAGAGCTAAACAACTCTTCAAACACAGGTACGACTTTCACCATCAAAATAATGGTCACAATCACGGCCACCACAATGACCGTTGCAGGGTATTTCATGGCTTTTTTAATTTTTTGTTTGAGTAACTCACTCTTTTCTTTATAGATCGCGACACGATCTAGCATGGTTTCTAGGGCACCCGATTGTTCACCAGATTCGACCAAAGAACAAAATAGGTTGTCAAAATATTGAGGATATTTACGCAATGCGCCAGCAAAGGTATTCCCGCCTTCCACTTCACCTTTAATGCCTAAAACCACTTCACGCATGGCGGGGTTTTCAAGACCTTCGGCAACAATCTCAAAGCTTTGTACCAAAGGCACACCTGCTTTCATCATAGTGGCAAGCTGACGCGTGAAAATAGTGATGTCTAAGGTCGACACCCGTTTTTTCATTAAGCCTTCAAGAATATTCTTTTTCTTTTGGCGAATCGTCTTGATGGTAATCCCTTGTTTACGCAATGTGACCTTTGCCAAGGCCATATTACGCGCTGGAATTTCCCCTTTTAACTTAGCCCCTTTGCGGTCAATCCCTTCATAAACGAAGGTGGGCATCATCTGTGCTTTTTTGACAGCCATGCGTATTTATCCTTATTTTAAATTTTACAACTATTCACTGGTCACACGATTGACTTCTTGCAATGAAGTCACCCCCTGCATGACCTTAAGTAACCCCGAACGACGCAGATTGTTAAACCCCGATTTTGCTGACGCATCAGCAATTTGGATGGCATTACCATCCTCCATAATAATTCTAGAAATTTCTGGTGTGACTTTCATCACTTCATAAACACCAACACGTCCTTTATAACCTTCACGGCATTCAGAACAGCCTACAGGTTGATAGACCTGAAATTCTGGATTGCTCAAATCGGCTTCAGTAAAGCCCATTTCCAATAAGCTTTGTTTTGGAATATCGGAAGGAGCTTTGCAATGCGGGCATAGGCGTCGTGCCAAACGCTGTGCAATGACGAGGTTTACCGAAGTTGCGATGTTAAAGGAAGGAACGCCCATATTGCGTAAACGCGTTAAAGTTTCTGGCGCACTGTTGGTGTGGAGGGTAGATAAAACCATGTGACCTGTTTGGGCTGCTTTAATTGCAATTTCTGCAGTTTCAAGGTCACGAATCTCACCCACCATGACAATATCAGGGTCTTGACGTAAGAAAGATTTCAGAGCGGCAGCGAAGGTTAAGCCCACTTTATTGTTGACGTTAACCTGGTTGATGCCTTCTAAGTTAATTTCCACAGGGTCTTCGGCAGTGGAAATGTTGGTATCTTCTCTGTTTAAGATATTTAAGCCTGTATATAGCGATACCGTTTTACCCGAACCCGTTGGACCTGTAATCAGTAACATGCCTTGCGGTTTTTCTAAGGCTTCCATGAACAATTCTTTTTGTTCTGGTTCATAGCCCAAAGCGTCAATCCCAAGCATCGCGCTAGATGGGTCAAGAATACGCAGTACGATTTTTTCACCGAACAATGTTGGCAACGAGTTCACACGGAAGTCGATGGATTTATTTTTAGATAGTTTTAATTTAATACGACCATCTTGTGGGACACGCTTTTCA
Source organism: Acinetobacter sp. YT-02 (assembly GCF_002412355.1). NCBI lineage: Bacteria > Pseudomonadati > Pseudomonadota > Gammaproteobacteria > Moraxellales > Moraxellaceae > Acinetobacter > Acinetobacter sp. YT-02. Next base: position 94,572 of record NZ_NOZT01000007.1, on the reverse strand, counting down.
GAAATGTCCATTTGGGACATCACTTTTAAACGTGATGCCAAGCGGTTAGCTAACTGTAAGGGTGGGGTGGCAATTTGACGTAATACACCATCGACACGGTAACGCACTCGATAGGTTTTTTCATACGGTTCAAAGTGTAAGTCCGAAGCACCCATGCGAATTGCATCAATCAGTAATTTGTTGATGTATTTAACAATTGGGGATTCATCATTCTGCGGTTCATCTTCTGCAGCTTGTTCTGGTTCGCTGTTACCATCTTCAAAGTTGAGATCGAAGTCATCATCTTCAAATTCAAAAGCAGACTCACTCGCAAAGTTTTGTTCAATCAGTTTTACCAATTTATCGTGTTCGACCACAATGGCTTCAATATTCATTTTACTGTTGAAACGAATGGCATCCATTGCTTCGATATTGGTCGGGTTACTGGTCGCAACGTAAAGCAGGTGATTGCGCTTAAAAATAGGCAGTAGACAATATTTGCTGAACAGCTTTTCATCGATGCCTTCACGCACAATTAAAGCGGAATCATAGACACTCAAGTCAAAAATAGGTTCACCAAACTCATTGGAAATTTTTTCAGCAATCAGCAGAGGTGAAATATTTAAGTTCTGAATTAGATAGGGAACAATATCTACTTTTTCTTTGTGAGCAGCCATAATGGCGGTTTGCATAGTCTCAGCAGAAACGAGCCCGTCTTCGACCAAACGTCGAATAAAACCTGTGAATTTAGGTGTAGCTTGTTGTACTGACATTCCCCAACGTCCTCAAAATCAAGATTGTTTATAATTGGTATCTTTAAAATTATACTTTTGTTGCACAAAAATACCATATCTGAAAGTGCTGTCACCACCTAAGTATCGCCTAAAAGCATGAACCAGTTACATTAATCTGCTAAAAAAATTGTAAGTCCTGCCATGAAAAGATACTTCATGCAGCAGTTTGATGCAAAGCTTGCACAAAAAACTCAGCAGAAATGTGATTTGCGTGTAGAATGTGCGCGATTAAATGAATTGTTTTTGCAGGTTATTCTATGTCGGCTACGACGATTAAGCCTTGGGTGGTTGGCAATTGGAAGATGAATCCGATGCGTGCCGATGCTCAGCAACTTATTTCTGAATTTAAAAAATTATTACAAGACAGCCCTGTAGAGGCTGAAAAGTGTCATTTGGGGATTGCACCTGTCACTTTGGCTTTGACACAAACTCAAGCTGCTTTGAGTGAAGCAGTACGTCCTGTCTATACCGTTGCACAAGACCTGTCTCGTATTGCGGGTTTGGGTGCATATACGGGCGAAGTCAGTGCAGAATTGCTAAAAGACAGTCAAATTGATTATGTATTGGTTGGGCATTCAGAACGTCGTGAACTATTTGCAGACACACCAAGCATTTTGAATGAAAAAGTTAAAAATGCCTTGCAGGGTGGTTTGACTGTTATTTATTGTGTGGGGGAAAGTCTGCAACAACGTGAAAGTGGTCAGGCAGAGCAAGTTGTTTTGCAACAAATTTGTGATATTGCTGCCGTGGTTGACGCTGAGCAATGGCAACAGATTGTAATTGCCTATGAACCTATTTGGGCAATTGGCACAGGCAAGACAGCATCACCTGAAGATGCGCAAACCATGCATGCAAAAATTCGTGAAGGTTTAAGTCAAATCACCGCTTATGCTGTGACTCTACCGATTTTATATGGTGGTAGTGTAAAACCAGAAAATGCCGTAGAGTTAGCAGCCTGCCCAGACATTAATGGTGCTTTGGTCGGTGGTGCATCTTTAAATGCAGCATCGTTCCATCAAATTGCGCAAGCCTTTGCAAATACACAATAATGAGGAGTTCAGCATGCAAACATTTGTGCTGGTAGTACATATTATCTTAGCCATTTTAATGATTGGACTAATTTTGGTTCAGCATGGTAAAGGTGCAGATGCAGGCGCTTCTTTTGGTGGCGGTGGTGCGGCAACCGTATTTGGTGCGTCAGGCTCAGGCAACTTTTTAACGCGTTTAACTGCAATTTTGACAGCGTTGTTTTTTGCAACGAGTTTAACTTTAGCGGTGTTTGCCAAGAAACAAACCACAGGTGCATATAGTTTGCAGACTGTGCAAACGACTGCCCCTGCACAGCCAGTATCGCCTGAAACTTCACCAACTGCGCCTAAAAGCGCTGAATAATTTTATTTAGCACTTTCTTTTTTCGCATGATGCGACTAGAATGCGTCACAGCTGCGGTGGTGGTGGAATTGGTAGACACGCTACCTTGAGGTGGTAGTGCTTTCGGGCGTGGGGGTTCAAGTCCCCCCTTCCGCACCAACTTATAATCCAGAAAACATAAGTTGGTGTTAAGCAGCAAATCTGTTGATGCGGGATGGAGCAGTCTGGTAGCTCGTCGGGCTCATAACCCGAAGGTCGTTGGTTCAAATCCAGCTCCCGCTACCAATCAATCCTAAGCTTATCGTGAATTAAGCGTAGGCAACTTAAATTATTTTAGGTTGAGATAAGTATTTACATGTTGTTGCGGGATGGAGCAGTCTGGTAGCTCGTCGGGCTCATAACCCGAAGGTCGTTGGTTCAAATCCAGCTCCCGCTACCATTTTTAATGGTTTGGTAATGCCTGTTTTGATTAGTTGATTGTCCGTCGGGCTCAACTCTTGATCACTTGGCGAAGGTCGTTGGTTCAAAACCAGCTCCGCTACCAAAATATGACTAAGGTGCAACTTAAGTCAGGCAAAAATGCTAAGTTTGATTGAAAACTTATTCATATTTGTATATAATTTTTGCACGTTGATGCGGGATGGAGCAGTCTGGTAGCTCGTCGGGCTCATAACCCGAAGGTCGTTGGTTCAAATCCAGCTCCCGCTACCAAGTTTCTAATGGTGTGGTACGTTAGTTTTAGTTGATTGAATTCAGCATAATAAACTAGCAAAGATGGTTAGATTTAGTCTAATCCCCGCAACCAAGTTTCTAAAGAGGCTCACAACTAGGTGGGCCTTTTTGCACAGTGGATATTGGTTTTACTGTGCAAGAATAGGGGCGATTACGCCCTTTTTTATTGGCTATCGTGTAGTGTCGATACAAGCCGTGCGCGGCCTAAAGTCAAAGTGTCATGTTTCACTACTACTATAGTTTGTATGAATGTGTAGTGGTCAAATAAGACCATTGAACCGCAGCAGAATGACGAGAGTAAATGAAGCTATCAAATAAAACTCAAGCACTTCAGGACTTAATTGCGCCAGCAGTGCAAGCATGTGATGTGGATCTTTGGGGAATCGAGTTTATTCCACAAGGTAAGCGTTCTTTGTTACGTATTTATATCGACAAAGCTGTCGATGAAAATGCAGAACCTGTCTTAAATGAAGATGGCGAATTAGAGCAAGGTCGTGGTATTGGTGTGCAAGATTGTGTACGTGTAACCCAGCAAGTTGGTGCAATGCTTGATGTGCATGATCCAATTTCAGGTGAATATGCACTTGAAGTATCCTCTCCGGGTTGGGATCGTCCATTTTTCCAATTAGAGCAATTGCCTGCATATATTGGGCAAACCATTGCGTTACGTTTAATCAGTGCTGTAGAAAACCGTCGTAAATTTCAAGCGAAATTGGTTGCTGTAGATCTGGAAAATGAAACCATTCAGGTCGAAGTGGAAAAACAGCAAGTATTGGAGATTGACAGTCACAATATTGATAAAGCAAACCTGATTTACCAAGATTAATCAAATTAATAAGAATCTGAACGAATAGGTGACTTATGGCACGTGAAATTCTTACCGTCGTTGAAACGGTTAGTAACGAAAAAGGTGTAAGTCGTGAGGCAATTTTTGAGGCGCTTGAACAGGCTCTTGTTGCTGCGACGAAAAAGAAATTCTACGAAGGCACAAACTCAGAAGAAGCACGTTTACGTGTGGAAATTGATCGTAAAACAGGTGACTACAGCACTTTCCGTCAGTGGGAAGTGGTGGCAGATGAAGATCATGAAATGCCTGCATGCCAAGATGCAATTTCTGATGTAGACCCTGCAAAGTGGTCAATTGGCGATATTCGCGAACTTGAAGTTGAGTCAATTGACTTCGGTCGTATTGCTGCGCAAATTGCCAAGCAAGTGATTGTGCAAAAAATTCGTGAAGCAGAACGCGCATTGGTTGCAGATGCTTATGAAGCCAAAGTAGGCGAGCTGATTTACGGTGAAGTGAAAAAGCAAACCAAAGATGGCTTTATTATTGATTTGGGCGACAATGCAGAAGCATATTTGGCGCGTGAAGAAATGATCGCCAAAGAAATTTTGCGTCCTAAGCAGCGTGTGAATGCAATTTTGTACAGCGTGAACCGTGAAGGTCGTGGTGCACAATTGTTGTTGTCACGTGCCAAGCCTGAAATGCTGATTGCATTGATGAAAAAAGAAATTCCAGAAATTTCTGAAGAAATCATCGAAATTAAAGCAGCAGCGCGTCAGCCGGGTGTACGTGCAAAAATTGCAGTAAAAACCAACGACCATCGTATTGACCCTGTAGGTGCATGTATTGGTATGCGTGGTACACGTATCCAAGCGGTACAGCAAGAGTTAAATGGTGAGCGTATTGATGTTGTGGTGTGGTCTGATGATCCAGCACAATATATCGCCAGTGCTTTAGAGCCAGCCGATGTATCGGGTATTGTGATTGATGAGGAAGAACGTACTGCTGATATTATTTTCGCCACTAGCGATCAGTTAGCGCGTGCCATTGGTTCACAAGGTCAAAACGTACGTTTAGCCTCTGAACTCACAGGTTACAAGCTGAACATGATGCTTGAAGAAGAGTATCACGCACGTCAGCAAAATGAAGCGCAACAATACTTAGACTTGTTTGTTTCACGTCTAGACATTGCTGAAGATTTGGCGATGGCATTGGTAGAAATGGGCTTCACTTCATTAGAAGAAATTGCGTATGTTCCTGCGGAAACATTTGACGAAATTGATTTAGATGAAGAAATTGTTGAAATGTTACAAGGTCGTGCCAAAGAAGTGGCATTGGCAGACGCATTGCAACAGCAAGAAAATATCCAAGATCCGAGTGCAGAACTTCTAGCAATGGAAGGCATGACACAAGAGATCGCTTATGCGCTTGCCGCTCGTGGTGTCATCACAGTTGATGATTTAGCTGACCAAGCGACTGACGATATCGAAGATATTGAAGGTTTAGGTACAGAAAAAGCGGGTCAATTGATTATGAAAGCGCGCGAATCATGGTTTAACTAGGAGGTAATATATGACGGACAAGTCGATTAAAGAGTTAGCGCTCAGTGTAGGTCGTCCAGTTGAGAAACTCCTGGAACAGGTTCGTGACGCAGGTTTACCACAGCGTAACGCTGACGATATTATTTCCACTGAACAACAAAGTACCCTAGTGAACCATTTAAAAAAGGTTCACGGTCAAGAGGGTAATGCAGGACAAATCACGTTGAAACGTAAAACCACCAGTACCGCTAAAGTGGCAAGTACTTCGGGCAAAGCGAAAACGATTAATGTAGAAGTTCGTAAGAAGCATACATTTGTAAAGCCTGATCCTGAACAGATTAAAGCGGAAGCACTGGCAAAAGCACAGGCGGAAGCAGCTGAAAAAGCGCAAGCAGAACAGCAAGCACGTGACGTGGCAGAAAAGAGCAAAGCGAAAGCAGACGCGCCTCAAGCAGGTGCTGCAAAAGCGAAACAAGCTTTAGATGCAATGCGTGCAGCAGCGAAGCAAGAAACAGCCAAGCAAGAAGTTGCGAAAGCTGCGGTTGTGGTGAAACGTAAGTCAACCAACAAGCCAATTGTGAAGCAAGCAGTGAAGGTCACTGAAACGCCTGAGCAAAAGAAAGCACGTGAAGCGCAAGCAGCTCAATTGAAAGCGACTGAAGAAGCAGCACGTCGTAAAGCGGCTGAAGAAGCGCAGCAACGTACGCTTGAGCAAATGCGTCAGATGGCATCTAAATACTCAAATGAAGATGCAACAGCTACTATTCGCGTGGTAGATGATTCTCCATTGGCGGCTGGTCTTGTGGGTCAGGCTTATGAAGATTCATTTGCCAAAGAAGACCGTGAAATCAAGCGTGGTACCAGTAGCACCAATACACGTTCACCGAAAAAAGGTGGTCGTCGTGGTCAGGAAGAACAGTCTTTCAGCCAAAACTCACATAAACGCGGTTTGAAAACGAGCCAAGCCAACAAGCACGGCTTTGAAAAACCAGTTAAAAAACAAGTTTATGATGTTGAAATTGGTGCAACGATTGTGGTTGCGGACTTGGCTGCAAAAATGGCAGTTAAAGTACGCGAAGTTATTAAATCACTCATGAAAATGGGTGAGTTAGTTACGCAAAACCAAGCGATTGAGCAAGAAGTTGCGGCACTTGTAGTTGAAGAAATGGGCCACAACCCAGTTCTAGTATCGGATACGCAAGCTGAAGATAACTTACTCGAAGCGGCTGAAGAGGCACGTGGTGTTCAAACGACACGTCCACCAGTGGTGACCATCATGGGTCACGTTGACCATGGTAAGACATCATTACTTGACCGTATTCGTCGTGCCAAAGTGGCTGCAGGCGAAGCAGGTGGTATTACCCAGCACATTGGTGCATACCACGTACAAACCGACAAAGGCATTATCACCTTCTTAGATACACCGGGACACGCAGCGTTTACTGCAATGCGTTCACGTGGTGCGAAAGCAACAGATATCGTGGTATTGGTCGTTGCGGCAGATGATGGTGTAATGCCACAAACTGCAGAAGCGATTGACCATGCGCGTGCAGCGGGTACGCCAATCATTGTTGCCATTAACAAAATGGACAAAGAATCGGCTGATCCAGACCGCGTATTGAATGAATTGACCACCAAAGAAATCGTACCTGAACAATGGGGCGGTGACGTACCTGTTGCAATGGTTTCAGCGCATTCAGGTCAAGGTATTGATGAACTTCTTGATTTAATTTCAATTCAAGCAGAAATGATGGAATTGAAAGCATCTGAAGAAGGTGCAGCGCAAGGTGTGGTGATTGAAGCGCGTGTAGATAAAGGTCGCGGTGCAGTGACTTCAATTCTGGTACAAAACGGTACTTTGAATGTAGGTGACTTGGTTCTTGCAGGTTCATCTTATGGTCGCGTACGTGCCATGACCGATGAAAACGGTAAGCGTATTAAATCTGCAGGTCCTTCAATTCCAGTTGAAATTTTAGGTTTACCTGAAGCGCCAATGGCGGGTGACGAAGTTCTTGTTGTAAATGACGAGAAGAAAGCACGTGAAGTTGCCGATGCGCGTATGGATCGTGAGCGTCAAAAACGTCTAGAGCGTCAAAGCGCGATGCGTCTTGAAAACATCATGGCATCAATGGGCAAAAAAGACGTTCCATTTGTCAATGTGGTATTGAAGACCGATGTACGTGGTACTTTGGAAGCCTTGATTGTTGCATTGGGTGAGTTGTCTACCGATGAAGTACGTGTACGTGTGATTGGTTCAGGCGTAGGTGCGATCACCGAGTCTGACGTTACGCTTGCAGAATCTTCAGAAGCCGTATTACTGGGCTTTAACGTACGTGCTGACAATACTGCGCGTCAAAAAGCCGATGCCGATGGTATTGACATTCGTTACTACAGCATCATCTATCAATTAATTGATGATGTGAAAGATGCGATGAGCGGTAAGCTTGCACCTGAACACCGTGAAACTATTTTGGGTGTTGCAGAAGTGCGTGAAGTGTTCCACTCAAGTAAGTTTGGTGCAGCTGCAGGTTGTATGGTACTTGAAGGCGTACTTCACCGTAACAAACCAATTCGCGTATTACGTGATGACGTGGTGGTATTCCAAGGTGAGCTTGAGTCACTTCGTCGTTATAAAGACGTGGTGGAAGAAGTTCGCGCAGGTATGGAATGTGGTCTTGCAGTAAAAGGCTATAAAGACATCAAACCACTTGATAAGATTGAAGTGTACGATGTTCAATTGATTAAACGGAGTCTTTAATGGCGGGTAGTCAACGTCTGAAGCGTATGGCGGATACAGTACAGCGTGAGCTGTCAGAACTGATTCGCCAAGAGCTGAAAGATCCACGCTTAGGTGGTCTTGTGACCATCTCTGCAGTGAAGGTGAGCCCAGACTTAGGATATGCGGAAGTGTACGTGACCGTCATGGGACGTGAATTAGGCGATGAGCAAAGCGAAACGGCAAATAAAGAAACCTTAGATGTGTTGAATAAAGCATCAGGCTTCTTGCGCCATGAGTTAAGCCGTCGTATTAAGACACGTATTACCCCACGTTTGCGTTTTCACTACGATAAAACCAATGCCTATGGTAACTATATGTTTGGTTTGATTGCAGAAGCGGTAAAAGATTTACCTCCTGCAGCACCTAAGCAAGATGAAGAATAACTCAGTAATAAAAAATGCCACCTTCGGGTGGCATTTTTTTGTCTATCAGAATCAATGAATGTTTATCTATCATGTTTGAGCTTTTGCAATGTAAGCAAGATCATATCGGATACGATGCTTTTTTTGCTCTACACCAAATCATCATTAGATTTTTTTTCATATCGACGTAAATTACGACGTTGGCGTTGCCACGGTAATGGACGATCTAAGGTTTCAGGCACATTGCCACTCATCGAACGTAAACGTAAATGCAGTGCTGCCTGTGCCATTAAATTGGCAGAAACAGGCGCGGTAATAAACGCAAATAGGGTGATTAATACTTCTGCAAAGCCAAATCGTCCTTCAAATGCCGCATAAATAATGGCTGCAATTAAGAAACTGCCTAGTCCTAAAGTGCTGGATTTTGTAGGGGCATGCAGTCGCATAAATAAGTCGGGTAGGCGAACCATGCCAATGCCGCCCACCAACATGAAAAATGCGCCAATAATTAAAAAGAATGACACTAAAATTTCCATGAGTAATTGCATGTTCATTCTCCTTAATCAATCACATGACCACTGGTGAAGTAACGCGCCAGTGCTGCAGTAGACACAAAGCCTAGCATCGCCACCAATAACGCACCTTCAAATAATGAAGTACTGGTCCAATAGATACCCAGAACCACCACCAAGCAGGTCGCATTTAAAAACAAGGTATCCAAGGCCAACAGGCGGTCTACAATTGAAGGACCAATAATCAGGCGATATAGGCACATAAACATGGACAGCGTAATCGCAACCATGCAGATTCCAAGTGCATAAGGCAGAATCATCATTGCTTTTCTCCTGACTGTGCACCAAAAATTTCAATCAGCGGTTTTTCATAACGATTTTTGATGTCTTGAATATCTACACTTTCATCTGCAGTGTTTAAGGCATGCACCAAAATATCGCCACGGTCTTGGTCAATACCTGCTGTAACCGTGCCTGGTGTGGTGGTAATGATCATCGCCAAAATACTGTTGACCTGTTCGTGTTGTGTTTCGAGAGGGACACGGAACCATTTTGGCTGCATACGGTCTGTTGGGCCAAGTACCAGTTTTGCGACACGAATATTACAAATCATAATGTCCCAGACCACCACAAAGAATAAGCGAATTGCCGCAGTCCAGTTGATGTCTGGTGTACGCGCAATAAAGGGCTGGATCAGTTTGGGAATCAAGAGCGCCAAGACCAGTGCCATCAACAGATTCCCTGCAGAAACACTATGCGCCAACATCAGCCAACTCAGTGCCACCAAGACAGATACAAACGGGTGTGGCAGCAGGTTATCCCAAAACGAAGTTTTTGGTCTCGTTTTTTGCATGTTTAGGGCTCCGCAGGTTTGAGTTGAGTATCGCTAGGTTGCTGTGCTTCCTCACGATTTTGCTGTTGAATCTGACGTTGTTTATAGTCAGAAATATGCTCGCCTTCCAAGGTGTTTGGATCAATCACATAGGGAATTAAATGTGCATTGGTGTCAATTGCTTCGCCACCGTACTTGGTTTCAGGTAAGTACAATGGATCATAAGGTTGTACGCTAATCACATTTGCAGCACGGTCTTTTTTCAGAATCAGTGCTTCATAGGCCGCATTATGTTGAATCTGCTGTGCAGTCTTCAGCATATATTGTTGAATTGGATTGGCAAATACCACGTACAGCACTAAACCCGTTAGGAGAAAATAAATGACACGGTCATTACGGGGCGGTGCAATCGCAGGTAGTGCCTGATATTCATAATAGGCTTCAGTTTGCGCATCATCTTCAGGTTTGGTCGCGCGCCAAAATAAAATAAAGCCGACACGGGTGAATGCAATAATACTCAGCAAGCTGACCAAGAGAATAATGCCAATAATCCAGCCTTGATGTGCCATATTGGCGGTGGCTTGCAAAATAAAGACCTTGCCCAAAAAGCCACTAAACGGTGGCAAACCTGCCATCATTAAGGCGATCATGAAGTATGTGATTGCCAGTACTTTGTGTTGCTTCATTTGCGGGGCAATATTGAAGTGATCTTTAAATGCGCCACGTTGTGAGGTAATCCAGCCACACAGCAAATAGAAAGCCGCTGCAATTAAGGTACTGTGTACTAAGTAATACAGTGCGGCTGACCATGCCTGTGTGTTCAGCATCGAAATGGCGATCAGGATCGTACCAATCGAAGACAGCACCATAAAACCGACAAAACGACGTAAGCGCTCTGCACCAATTGCGCCAATGACCCCATACAGTGAGGTAATTAGACCAATCGGCAGCAACCAGTCTTGTAGGATTTTATGGCTCAGTGCATCATCAAATACGGTTCCATTAACCCGCAAAATGGCATACACACCCACTTTGGTCATGATGGTGAATAAGGCTGCCACAGGGGTTGTCGCCACGGCATAGGTTTTAGGAAGCCAGAAACCGACAGGAAGCATAGCGGCTTTAATACCAAATACCACAAATAGCAGTAAGCCACCTGCCACCGCAATTTTATGTGCATCAGCATCGAGTAGCGGAATAAGACGTGCCACATCGGTCATGTTTAAACTGCCGACACTACCGTAAATCATCCCCAAACCAATTAGGAACAGGGCAGAGGCCAACAGGTTGATGGTGACGTAATGAATCCCGAGTTGAAAACGTGCTTTGCCTTGACCGTGCAATAACAACACATACGAGGCGAGCAACAAGATTTCAAAAAATACGAACAGGTTAAATAAGTCGCCTGTGAGGAATGCACCGCAAAGTCCCATGAGTAGGAAATGCACCATGGTATGAAAATAGCGACCACGTTCATCCCATTTTTTGCTGGAAAACCACAGTAATGGCAAGGCAAGTGAATAAGTCAGTACCAACATGAGGGCAGACAGTTGATCTAGCACTAAAATAATGCCAAACGGGGCGGCCCATTCGCTCAAATTATAAATAATAATTTGCCCACTGCTGACTTGAATTAAATAGCTAATTGCAGTGACTAAACCGAGTGTGGCAGAAAGATAGCTAATGCCACGACGCCATGGCTGACGCCAGTCATGTGAGAGTGAACCAAAGCCCGGATTGCCTAATAGCACTAAAATAAATGCGGTAAAGGTTGGAATCAGGATGCTAAAAATAGGTGAATGCTGTAGCCAAAATTGGAGGAAATCAGTCATTATGGCTCATCCTCACGTGGGTCAAGCAGTGGATGTTCTTCTTTGGCATCGACGTGGTCTGTCCCTGTTTCATAACGGCTACGCAGCGCCAATTGCACAATAAATGCGGTGGTGGCAAAACCAATCACAATTGCGGTTAATACCAAGGCTTGTGGTAATGGGTCGGTGACTTTTGAAGCTTCAGTCAAAATTGCAGGTGCATTGAGCTGAATACGCCCCATGCTGAATAAGAAAATATTGACGGCATAACCAATCATCGCCAAGCCCAAAACCACAGGAAAGGTACGGGCACGTAAAATTAAATAGATTCCTGTCGCGACTAACATTCCAATGGCAGACGCAATTAAAAACTCAATACTAATCATTGCATTACTCCTTTGGAAGTGGGCCAGACATGCCTGAGTGACGTGAGTCGCCCAAGACAGAAATCATCAACATTACCGCACCAACCACCGTGACATACACGCCTACATCAAATAAGGCAGCCGAAGCGAGGTGCATTTCACCAATAATCGGAGGATTGACATAAATATGTGCACTGGTGAGGAATGGACGTCCCCAGAACCATGCGGCAAGTCCTGTCAGACCTGCAATACTTAAACCCACGCCAATCCAGATTTCGTATAAACGTCCAGATTTAGCTTTGAGCATTTGTTCGGTGTGGTCTTGACCAAGCGCAATGTATTGGATGATCAACGCCATTGCGGTAATTAAGCCCGCAATAAAGCCACCGCCTGGTAAGTTATGACCGCGCAAGAAAATATACAGGCTGACCACAAGGGCGATAGGTAAAATCCATGAGGCGGTAATACGTAACATCAACGGTGAAGGATTAAAGCGATAGGTTAAACCTTGGGTCATGATAGTGCCGTGCGCACGCATACCATCCATTAAACACAGCGTACCAATCGCAGCAATGCCCAAGACGGTAATTTCACCAAAGGTATCGAAACCACGGAAGTCCACCAAAATGACGTTGACCACGTTGGTTCCGCCACCGAGTGGAATGGATTGCTGATTAAAGAACCATGAAATTGAATTGTGGTCGCGAGTCATAACCAGCCACGCAATCCAGCCGATACCAATGCCGCCACCAATCGCAATGAAGGCATCTCGCCAACGACGTGAACGGCTAGATTCATACGGGGTCAATTGTGGGAGCAGCGATAGACTCATCAGCAATAAAACAGTGGTGACGACATCAACCGTGATTTGAGTTTGTGCCAAGTCGGGAGCAGACAGTCCGACAAACATCATGGTGACGACCAAGCCAACTGCACCGCTGATTAAGACAGCTTTGATGCGCTCATGGTGGAACCACAGCATCATCCAGCAGGCAGAGAACAGCAATAACCATAAAACAATGGCAATCATAGGCGCATGTGTGAGTTCACGTGTGCCAGTTGTTAATCCCTGATTGAATAATGGTAGCGCGACCATGAATACCGTAAAAGCAATGATCCACACCAAATAGCTTTGCAGTGAACCATTTTCGGTTTTACGTTTGATTTTGCGTGAAACTTGTAGCAAATGTTTTAAGAATAATTCAAACAGCAGTTTGCCTTGGAATTGACCTAAATGTGGGTCGAGGTCAATTTCACGGATTTTTCCACCTTTGGCGAGCGAGAAATAGAAAATGATCCCGCCAAGCAGTGCAATAACACTCATCAGCAGGGGAAGATTAAAGCCATGCCAAATTGCCAGATGTGTGCCTTCAAACTGCGACAGTTGGGTACTGGCACGAGTCGTGCTATTGACAATATGCTCGACCAATAAGGCAGGCATCAAGCCGACTAAAATACATAAAACTGCCAATAAAGTTGCGGGTGCACGCATGCCAAACGGAGGTTCGTGAGCTTCTTTGTTTGGGACATCTTTACCAATTGGACCATCAAAGAAAACGCCGTGTACCAAACGTATTGAATAGGCCACTGCAAAAATACCCGCCAGTGTCGCAACAATTGCAGAAACCAACAGTACAGGGCCAGATAAGTTTGCTACCAGTTCAGTGAAGAACATTTCTTTGGACAAAAAGCCGTTGGTCAACGGTACGCCAGCCATAGAGGCCGCGGTAATCATAGTGAGGGTGGCGGTAAAGGGTAATAGTTGCCATAAGCCACTAAGTTTGCGTAAATCACGTGTGCCTGATTCGTGGTCGATAATTCCTGCAATCATAAACAGGGCCGCTTTAAAGGTGGCGTGGTTGATGATGTGGAAAATTGCAGCAGCTACTGCTAACGGTGAACCAATGCCGAGTAAGCACATGATCAGACCTAAATGACTGATGGTGGAATACGCCAATAAGCCTTTTAAATCTTCTTTGAAAATGGCAAAGAATGCTGCCATACACAGGGTAAATAGACCAATAAAGGTGACTAGGTTGTGATATAACGCTGCGCCTGCAAAAATTGGCAATAAGCGCGCCAGCAAGAAAATCCCTGCTTTGACCATCGTTGCCGAATGTAGATAGGCAGAAACAGGCGTGGGTGCAGCCATGGCATTGGGTAGCCAGAAGTGAAACGGAAATTGCGCACTTTTGGTAAATGCACCCAATAAAATCAGCAATAAAGTTGGTACAAATAAATGATGACTTTGAATTTGTTCAGTCATCATTAAGATTTGGTCAATTTGATAGGTGCCTGTGATTTGCGCCAATAACACAAAACCACCGAGCATGGCGAGTCCGCCCATGCCTGTAATGGTCAGTGCCATACGTGAGCCGCGTTGTGCTGCCTCGTAATTGCTCCAATAACCCACCAATAAGAAAGAGGAAATACTGGTCAGTTCCCAAAAAGTCAGCAACAAAATCAGGTTATTGGAGAGCGAAATTCCCAACATGGCAGCCATAAACAGCATGAGGAGAACATAGAGTTTACTGAGCGAGTTTTGTGGACTTAAATAATAATAGGCATAAATAAAAATGAGTGTGCCGATCCCCGTGATCAGCAAGGAGAATAATAAACCAAGCGCATCTAGACGGAAGCTTAAATCAATCCCCAACTGTGGCAGCCAAGACCATGTTTGAATGATCGTTTCGCCATTAAAGACTGCTTTTGCTTGAGTCAGGAGCAGAATAAGACTGCTCAGACTGACGCCAATCGCCCCTAAAGCCGTTACCCCGCGTGAAAATTGTTTCAGCCACGAGACAAGGGTTGTGCCCAGTACTAACGGTAACAATATAATAATCGGTAGCACACTCATATCCATTGTCGTGAATAGGTTGAAAACCTAAAGGATGAATCTTATCTTCCAAGGATTACAGGACAGCAACACACCATCCAAAAGATTCAATCTTGAAAGCCAATCAGTCGTGTCAGTAAACACGTAGTCTATTGTTTTGATGAGCGTATTGTCGCAACTTAAACTCAAAACAAGATCATGCAAAAATAATTTTACATGGCTAGGCGGCTCAAGCAGCAAAAAATATGCTGATCTTTCGCTGACGATGCAGCGAATAAGGTTGTGCTTGGTTTGGTTAAAGCTGTGTTAAAAATATTTAGATGCGTCAATCTACAACCTAGTTGAACTATGGATGAAGTTGATCTGCATCTGCTGCATTTTTACAGCATTCACCGTGTTTGAAAGGTCAATAGACACTATTCAAGGTATAAAAAAAGTTGTATTGCGCAACTTTAAAAACTACAGCAAAATCGGATTTTACTATAAAAGTTCAAAATTAATCTGATTTTATTACATGAATAAAACAACATCAATTTATTTTGCATACAGCAAAGTCATTATATACCGTCTGTTATATGCGGGATAAAGTATTTCCTTGCTTTTTGCCCAAGTATGCCTTGAAAGACTTCGGCAATTAAGATTCAGGCAATTGATCAGGTGTTGGCTCACTATCCAATTGCTGTAAGCGTTGCAGCAATTCCTGTTTTTGTTCGGCAGTTAAATGGTTTTGAATCTGCTGCAAAATTTCAGCCGTGCCTAATTGTGTTGGATTTTGTTCTTGTAGGCTGACGTCTTCTGTCGTGTGAGTGGTTTCTAGTACATCTGCATAAATTTCTGCAAACTGCGGTTGTAAACTTTGCCATGCGATGGGATGCAGCTGTTGATGTTCCAGTTTTAAACATTGAAAGCGTTCCGCTTGTTCCAGAAGTTCGCTGCGGTTGCCTGTAGCAATAATTTGTAAGCGCGGAAAAGCTTGATGTAAACGGGTCAGTATTTGTGCTGCCTGTTGTTGATCGAGCTGATGATCAATCTGATCAATCAACAAAATGCCATCTCCCTCGCGACACGGATACAAACTGTTTGGGTTTAGCAAACAGAGGCGACGTACAATATCGCCTACCAGAGCAATCCAGTTGCGCTGACTGTTCGACAACTGTTGATACAGCATATCTTTGCCCTGACAGCGCACCATGAGTTGTAATTTAGGTAGATATTGCAGATATAGGTCTTCAATTTCAGGCAGCACGATTTGTATGGCATCTTTCAGTGCTTGTAAACTCGGTGCATGCATTTGGGTATAGGCATGCAATAAGGACTGATTCAGGGTTTGTGCGAGTTCGCTTTGTTGTTGCTGATATAGCTTGTGTAAAAGCTGCGCACTTTGGGCATTTTCAATATCGGAAATTTCCCGCAGCCATTCAAAAAAACGAGTGAATGTCGTGAATGGAATCGCGGCAATTTCGTAGGCATGTCCAGGTTGTAAAATCAGCGGATTATTTTTATTGAGTAAATTGACTTCATTCACGAAGCGTTCTGCAGGGTAGTAGGCAATCAGCGGTAGTCCCTGCATCGGGTCGTGTTTAATGGCGTGTTGATAAAGCTGCACCATTTTTTCAAGCTTGGCGGTTTCTGCTTTGCTTACTCCCACACCACTACTATTTAGGGTTTTATATAGTTGCCAGTCACAATGTTGGGTGCTTTCAATTTGCGTGTTACTTGATTCTGCCAAACTGCCTATGTCTGCCGGAATTTCCACACAAACATCAATTTTAGCTTGCAAGCGATTGAATAAAATATCTTGATCTTGCATGACCAAACCCGCAGTGCGTAAGTCTTTATAGCGAGCGGCAAACCAAGTCAGTGCTTGATAACTAAATCGTAACAGCGAGGTTTTACCCGCACTTTGGTCTGCCAAAATAAGCGTAATGGGCAGGTCGTGATAATTGAGTTCGAGTTTTAGGTCTGCAAAATGGGTGATGTGTCTGAAATGAACCGATGTAATTTTCATAGCGCACCTGCTGCAATTACCCCACCGCTTTGCGTAACGATGTCGGCATTTTTATTTTCAGTTGTTGTACCAAATCGTAAATATGATGAATATTTAAACTGACTTTAGCACGTGTGCATGCCACGTACAGCAATCTTAATTCTTCATCGCTAATTTTATGCTCTTTGTCGTTCAGTTTAAATTGGTAGTCGTCTTCAATATGTACCCGATTCCATTCTAAACCTTTGGCTTTATGCGCTGTCGAAATAATATAGTCGGCTTGGTCAATTGGGGTGATTTTTGCCAACGCCCGTTTGAGTGGATTAGTACCATGATCATCCACCAGTTTGACCAAAGGTTTAATGTCGCTGCCATCGTTGGTTTCACAATATTCATGTACATCATGCCAAGAGTTAAACCATGCCAGTTCCGGAACGTCGGTCACACGTTTGCCTTGTTTGAGCATCGCGGCAGCATCCACAAAACGGTTTAAGCGCACATGGTCGGCTTGCAGACTGACTTTATCGCCATGCACTAAACCTGCCAGTAGCAGTTCCATGGCACGGGCGTTGGTACGGCATAAAATCGCATCACGCATTTTGGTATGCGGTTTGTTGACCACTTTGGAATGTAATTCTGGATTGCCCAAGAGTGGCACGGTTTCATTCAGCCCACCTAAAATGGCATTGGCGGTCAGGGCAATTTCTTCACCAAAACGGAACGATGTGGTCAGTCGTGATTCAGGCAAAGGTAATTGCTGCATGGCATTGATTGCACCACGCCAAGCATAGATTTGCTGATGCGCATCGCCCACATAAATCACTTGAGTATTACGTTGCTTGAGTAAAATGCCCAGCATGAGCGGGTCGGCATCTTGAGCTTCGTCAAACAGCACATAATCGGCAGGAATGTTGGGTTCAGACAAGGCCCAAAGTTTCAGATAAATATCGTGTCCAATGCCTGCCTGATGATTCGGGTCAATTGACTCCAACCAGCGTCGTTCTACCGCAGGATAAAGATGTTTTTGTAAGGTGTCGATGTCATCTGGATGCAACCAACTGGGTGCTTGTAAATGTCGTGGGGCAGGGTATTGCGAACTGGTCGAGCAGAAATGACTCACGGCATTGGCCACCAAACTGGCTAAACGACTTGGCATCAACACATATTTTTCATAGCGTCCGCCCATCATACGTCTAAGGGTAATCGGTTCTAAACGATACTCTTTGGCAATAAAACTTGGACTTAAACGGGGTAGGCGTAATTTGTCGGTGACTCCACGTGGAACGCTGCGATATGCAAGCGAGTGAAATGTACGACAATCGACCTGACGATGAAATTTACTTTGTGCTTCTGCGGCAATGGCTTTGTTAAATGCCAAGTACATGCCACGCCGTTCTGGCATGGCATCACTGATCATTTGTAAGGTCGTGGTTTTACCTGTACCTGCATAGGCAATCACTTTAAAAGATTTGCCCAGACGTGCATTATCTATAGCAGTGGCTTGCTCATAGGTCGGGCGAGGCTTGGTGATTACAGACACAGATCAGGGTTGGCTTTTCGCGTTAATGGCTACGGTTGGCTTTTTCAACCAAGCCTGATAAACCTTGACGACGAGCCAATTCATTCAGTACCACTTGCGGTTCAATATCGAAATAACCCAACATGACAATGCTGTGGAACCATAAATCGGCCACTTCATAAATCAGGTCATTTTTGTTGTTGGCATTGGCTTCGGTGTTGAAATCTTTGGCGGCAATAATTGCTTCCACGGTTTCTTCACCGACTTTTTCCAAAATTTTATTCAAGCCTTTATGGTATAGCTTGGCTACATAAGATGAGTCAGGATTAGCGGTTTTGCGCTCGCTCATCATTTGCCCTAAATAAGCCAAAACTTCAACCTGTTCAGCTTGTGCCTTTGATTGGCTCATGGCTAAGGTGTGAGCATTGGCGGCTTGTTCACCATAAATTTGATTCGGGTCTTTCAGCTGTGCATCTACAATTTCCCAACCATTGGCGGTGAGTTTGCGATAGAAACAAGATTCACGCCCTGTGTGGCAAGCAATTCCACCATGTTGTTCAATTTGCAGGATAATCACATCGGCATCGCAGTCCAGACGAATCTCGTGCACAGTTTGAAAGTGTCCAGATTCTTCACCCTTGTGCCACAATTTATTGCGTGAACGTGAAAAATACACCGCCTGATTTTTTTCGGCAGTCAGTGCCAAGGCTTCACGGTTCATCCACGCCACCATCAACACACGTCCTGTTTGATGATGCTGTGCAATGGCAGGCACTAATCCTTGTTCGTTAAATTTTACTTCATCGAGCCATTGCAAGTTATTCATGAGTTGTTCACCAAAATTAATTTAAATTGTATGGACGCTATTTTCTGAGCGCACGATTTTGCATCGTCCCTATAGTGTACGTGATTCAAGACAATTTACCTAAATTATCTTGCCAGATTTGTACTGTCAAAGCGTTTGCATAAATTGAGGGAAGTTTTGTTTTTCCACCATTTCCAGAAATTCATCGCCCAAACGCTGACTTTCTGCCACCGATTGTTTCCATAAGCGAATGCGCTGTGCCTGATCTAAACCTTTTAAGGTGAAGTCTTTACGATCGGGCAAACGGCCTAAAGGCAAGCTGCTTAAATATTCTGCCGAAGGTGATAGCAAGAGTGTCCGGGCCTGATTTTCAGGATTGGCTTTACGATGCTTCAACATTTTATCAAACCAGCCAGGGGTAATGCTGTCGGTAAAGTGTGGGTACAGCACAATGCCCTGACTTTGGTAAGGTAAATCTAGATGGTAGTCAATTAAGCCACCATCCCGATAACTGCCCACGGGCGCATCAGGAATGTCACGAATAGCAGACATCACCCCGGGAATAGACGCTGAGGCGAGCAGCCACGGTGCGACATTCTGCTCATTCAGGGCTTGGTAATGGGTGACAAAATCATCCTCTACCATAAACTGCTGACCTTGCGCAGGTTGGCTGATGACGCGTTGCATAAATAAGCGGTTATGTTTGCGCGCAATGGCATTGCTACCAATAATTCCAGCCACAGATGCTAGCAAAGGCAAGGCTTGGTCACTTTGGAAAATATGCTGAGCTTTGACGGAAATGACCGTGAGGTGATAGTCAGGGTGCTGAATCAGTTGTTGTTGCTGTCCCTGAATCAGTTCAAACAGCATATTTTGACAAATCTCAGCGACTTCTTGGCGCGACATTTTTTTATGAAAATACAAGTTGGTATATAAATCGGACAGGCGTTCAGTGCCTTGTTTTGCGCCCCACGCCAAAATACTGGCAAAGCGCCAACTGCCAATTGAAGAACCGACCACAGTACGACGCTTTGGGGCTTGGGCAAAAAACTCGCC
The DNA here is from genome assembly GCF_002412355.1 of Acinetobacter sp. YT-02. Classification (NCBI taxonomy): domain Bacteria; kingdom Pseudomonadati; phylum Pseudomonadota; class Gammaproteobacteria; order Moraxellales; family Moraxellaceae; genus Acinetobacter; species Acinetobacter sp. YT-02. The sequence goes on along the minus strand of NZ_NOZT01000007.1, from coordinate 74,507 downwards.
AAAAATAGCTTGGTCTAAGCCTTGAATGCCAATACCTTTGGGGCCGCCTGCTGCACCTGGAATAATATCGACGTGTTGGGCATGTAAGCCTTCTTGTTCAATCAGTTGGCGTGCCAGATGTCCTGCGCGAATATTGAGTGCAGGGGCACGTTTATGCAAAATCTGAGTCATGCTTGATCTATAACGCTACAAATGTGCATTAATTGTAGGTGTGGTGATATTTACAACAATGGCGAGAGGCATCACTTGGTGACTGATGAGTCATGCGGTAGTTTTTAGGATGAGTTAGAGAAAATCAGCGTGATAAAAAAGCCTGCTTTAAAACAGGCTTTCTAATTTTTTTATCGTCTAATCAGTTTGTTATCAAGCAATGTGGCTTTATTTAGCTATACGCCAAATCGCCAAGAAACTTGCCAACGCGATTAAAACAATAGAGACATACCACGGTGCAATAATCGCAATGGAGAGGAAAATGGCCATAATGCTGCCAAAAATCCAGCTGCGTTTTTGCTGATGTTCCATTTGTAGACGCATGCTTTGTAATTCATGCAATTGTTTGGAATGCCAAGCCGATTGGTTTTTTAAACCATTTAAACTGTCAATCATTAAACTTGGTAAGTCTTGCGCACCCAGTAACAGGTCGGGAATTTGCTGCCCAATTTCTTTGACATTTTTGACTGGATTCATATTGGCTTTAATCCAATCCGTTAAAATTGGTTTTGCCAGTTTCCAGATATCCAGTTCTGGATATAAGTCTGTGCCCAAGCCTTCAACATGCACCAATGTTTTCAGGAGTAGCATCAATTGCGGTGGAATTTCCAAATGGAAACGACGTGCAATATCCATGACCTGAATCAGAATGCCTGCAAAGTCCAATTCGTGCATCGGTTTAGACACCATTGGCCCGACAGTACGGCGCATTTCACGGGCGAGAGCATCTTGATCTGTGCCCGGTGGAATCCAGCCAGCTTGGTGTACCACTTGAATCAGCTGCATAAAGTTGCTGTTCATCACCGCCAGCAACATACGTGCTACGGTCATTTGGTCATGCTTGGACAGCTCGCCCATAATCGCACAATCTAGCGCAATAAAACGCGGATTATTCGGATTGATGGTTTCCACAAAGACGTTGCCAGGATGCATATCGGCATGGAAAAAGTTGTCACGGAACACTTGGGTAAAGAAAATCGTGAGGCCTTTTTCTGCCAAATCGGCACGATTCATCCCCAAACGATCAAAGGTTGCCGTGTCGGAAATTGGCACACCTGTAATGCGCTCTGCCACCATCACATCTTTACTGTCCATATAGACTTCAGGCACATACATCATGCTTGAGCCTGTAAAGTAGTGACGCATGCGGCGGGTGTTATCCGCTTCTAAGGTCAAATCCAGTTCGTTGAGAATAATTTGACGATAGTCCTGAATAATTTCAGATAAATGTAGAGCACGTGCCGCTTCCAGACGTTTTTCCAGTGCTGCGCCGAGCCATTCCAAAATTTCAAAATCTTGTAGAATTTGCTGGCGAATATCGGGGCGGGTGACTTTAACCACGACTTCACGACCATCATGCAAGGCAGCGGTATGGACTTGCGCAATAGAGGCTGCTGCCAAAGGCTGTTCATCAAAACGGGCAAACAGGGTGTTGATGTCTGCCTTAAGGGATTGCTGAATTCGCATTTGTGCCACGTCAGAACCGAACGGTTTGACACGGTCTTGTAGCAATACCAATTGCTGTAAAACTTCAGGCGGAATCAGGTCACGACGCGTAGACAGCAATTGCCCAAGTTTAATTGCCAATGGTCCCATTTCTTCTAAAGCTTCTTTGAGCTTCAGCGGGTTTTTACGTTCTTTACTTGACCAAGCCGCAGGGTGCATGCGAATAAAACTGAGCGCATGACGTGCCTTTTCTGGTAGTTCTTCCGCAGGAAACAACGTGTCGAGTCTATAGTGCGCGGCAATGCGCCAAAGTTCGAGTAAACGTGAAACGTGCGGAATCATAAAGACTTATTCCCTAGGGCTGAGTGGAGTTTAAGGTGTTAGAAGCGGTATCTGGCTGTGCATCAAGCTGCGTTTGTAGCTGTTGGATTTTGGCTTCGGCACGGTCTAAATTTTGTTGAAAAATGCGCGTATCTTGTTGTAAGTCATCCATTTGCCAGCGTGGGGCAAATAAACCACTGTCTTCTTTTAGGGCATCTTCAGCAAAGAACAAATGGCTGTGTAGACTGCGTTTTAAATGCTTGGGTGCAAGCTGAATTTTGCCAACTTCATGAGCCAAAGCAGGACCAATCCAAGGGCTTAAATGTGCGGCCAAGTCTAGTTCAGCCTGCTGCATAATGCGCTGAATATCTTGTAAAAGATGATAGTCACCTTGTAGGGGAATATTGCCCACTTCATCGGATAGCAACAGTTTAAGCAATTGCACCACATTTTTAACATGCAAAGTGGCCGTTGCGGGGCTGATATTTTGCGCTTGATCAAACCTTGCGAAGCTAGAGCGCTTCTCATGCTCAAAAATAGAAGGCTGCTCGCTGTGACCTGTTGCAGTAGGTTCTAAACGAACTTTGTTGTCATCAAAAAAGACATCTACAGAAAGCTGTGGCGAATCGAGCACCACACGCAACATTTTGCCGTGTAGTTGGTTGAGCTGGATGCGAGTAATCGCATCCAAATCAATAACATGATGAATCAGTTTCTCAACTGCACCAAGGGCGAGAATTGACCACATTGCGGTACGCCTTAGAGTTTAAAACCACGGTGAACGGCAACAATACCACCAGTCAGGTTGTGGTAATCACAGTTTTGGAAGCCTGCCTGTTCCATCATGCCTTTTAAAGTGCGTTGATCTGGGTGCATACGAATAGATTCAGCCAAGTATTTGTAGCTTTCTGAGTCGTTTGCGACAATTTTACCCATCAATGGCAATGCTGTGAATGAATATAAATCGTAGAGTTTTGAGAACGGTTCAAATACTGGTTTTGAAAATTCTAAAATCAATAAACGACCACCCGGCTTGAGTACGCGGTACATCGCTGCCAAAGCTGCATCTTTATCGGTCACGTTACGTAAACCAAATGAAATAGTCAGTAAGTCAAAGCTGTTGTCTTCAAATGGTTCTAAAGTTTCGGCATTCGCCAACACGAAATCGACATTGGTACAGCCTGCATCAATTAGACGGTCACGGCCAACATTCAGCATAGATTCGTTAATATCTGACAGTACCACATGACCTGTAGGGCCAACTTCACGGCTAAAGACTTTGGCTAAGTCACCCGTACCGCCTGCAATGTCCAGTACGCGCTGACCACGACGTACACCTGACATATTAATCGCAAAGCGTTTCCATAAGCGGTGAATACCAAATGACATTAAGTCGTTCATAATGTCGTATTTGCTTGCAACCGAGTGGAAGACTTCTGCGACTTTCTGGGCTTTATCTTCACTGCTGACGGTTTGGTAGCCGAAGTGTGTGGTTGCACCGACATTGCCTGTGTTGGCACCGCGCGGCAAATTATATTTTGGCACTGAACCCGTAACAGGTGTATCCGTTAATTTTTGTTCTAAAGATTGTTGCTGACCTTGTGGAGCGCCTTGCGGTAGAGGTTCGGTTAAGAATGGACTCACTTTGTCTGTTGGTTGTGCCGACTCGGGAGTAGCGGTAGGCGTTTGATTTTCATTCGACATTGGAGTCACTCCTCAGGATAAAAAGGCTTAAGGCTGCAGTGTATGCATGATGACAGATTCTAAGCACTTGTACAGTAATCATCATGCAATTGTTATGAATAATATACAGAAAAAACCAAAGATAGCGTAAGTGTGCTGAATAAGTGTTGGTTATTTCACACATTGGGATTATGAAAATGGATGTAAATCACCTGCATGTACTTTGGCAATAATTTCCCGTTCTGTGGTAGTAAATTGCTTCACAAATTTCTCTGCAGACTTTAATGGTTTCATGGCTAAAAAGCCATCTTGCATAAACTCATACATAATTTGAAAACTGTATTTTTGCGCCGCGCCTTTACACATTTTAAAAGCGGTATAGACCACAAAAGAGCGCATATATTTATCTAGGTTTTTACCCAGTTCATCCAACATATTTAATTGTTTTAAGCGTGCTTCGCCCTGATCGAGCTTTAAATAAGTCAGACGCATCATCTCATCATTTAAAGGCATATTTTCAGGATAGTCCTGTAGCAATTGTATCGCGACTTGTTCATCTAACTGCACTGCCAAAATCGCCAGACTTACCCCAGAAGTCCCTGTTTTTATTGCATTTTCAGGGATGATTTTTTCAGCTTTGTGTGCATATTTCAGTAGGCGAGCAATTTGACCTGCCAAAGCGTCAAAATCTGGACCGCCATATAAGCGGTTTAAAAAATATTCAGCCATCAAGACATTGTGCTTTTCGGCAAACTGTGTGGCATGGGTGCGTTGCATACGCTGTTTTTGCCATGCTTGAACATCTTGTAAGCGTTGAAAAAGCATAGGATTTTTATGATATTTAAATTGATAATACAGTTCTAACAGCTCATCTAAAGCAGCAAGTTTAGACATAGGGTGTCTCATTATTGAGTTGAATGGGCAAATCTTAATGTGAGTTTGATCTCGTCGCTATGACAAATTACACAGAATTCCAAACGGCAAAGGTCAGTGTGTGAGATTAATCTACAAAAATACGCGAAAAGTTGTTAAAAAATGGGTCGATATTCGTATACTGATCAAAGTCTGTCGCTCATTCTAATATCGTAAATATAGACGAATGATCAGCAGAGCTTAAATAACACAACAATAGGGTAGATGATGTCACAAGCACATACTGAATTTAAACTCATGGAAGAAGAACAACTTTCAGTCGAGCTAATTGAAGCCCAATATGCTTTAAAAAATACCAAAGGTGAAAAAAATGCCAAAAGTTTGCTGATTTTAGTGAGCGGCATTGAATTGGCGGGGAAAGGAGAGTCGGTCAAACAACTTAGGGAATGGGTCGATCCGCGTTATTTAAGGGTAAAAGCCGATGCGCCACACCCGTTTAATCCCAAACAGACACTTTGGCAGCCTTATGCACGTTTTATTCCTGCCGAAGGTCAAATTATGGTGATGTTTGGCAATTGGTATAGTGACTTATTAAGCACAGCCATGCATGTGTCTAAACAAATTGATGACACCATGTTTGATAACTATGTCGAAAAAATGCGTGCCTATGAAGAAGACTTAAAAAATAACCATGTGGATGTCATTAAAATCTGGTTCGATTTATCGTGGAAATCACTACAAAAACGACTAGATGATATGGAACCGAGCGAAGTGCATTGGCATAAATTGCACGGCTTGGATTGGCGCAATAAAAAGCAATATGACAGCTTGCAAAAGCTGCGCCAACGCTTTACCGATGACTGGATTATGATTGATTGCGAAGATGAAACCATCCGCGATCAACAATTTGCACAGCATATTTTACGTGCTTTAGAGCATTGTCCTGTGCATCCGACCAGTTCGGGGGGTACTTGGCAAGCTGCAGAAATTCCTGAAGTTTTGCTCAACCCCGTATCTGAATCGGTCAGTGATGATGAGTATAAAACAGAGTTAAAGAAACTCACTAAAAAAGTGGCAGATGCACTGCGTTTTGATAACCGTAATGTCAGCCTGGTTTTTGAAGGGATGGACGCAGCAGGCAAAGGCGGCGCGATTAAGCGGATTGTAAAAAAACTGGATCCGCGTGAATACGAAATTTATACCATTAGCGCCCCTGAAGCCTTTGAAATCAGCCGTCCTTATTTGTGGCGTTTTTGGACGAAAATTCTGCCTGAAGAAAAAATCAATATTTTTGACCGTTCTTGGTATGGGCGGGTATTGGTGGAACGTGTAGAAAGTTTGATTAGTCCACTGGAATGGCAGCGTGCCTATGACGAAATCAACCGATTTGAACAAGACTTAAATGACCATCAAACTGTCGTGATTAAATTTTGGTTAGCCATTAGTAAAGATGAGCAAGAGCTGCGTTTTAAAGCACGTCAGGAAACCCCACATAAGCGTTTTAAAATTACAGATGAAGATTGGCGTAACCGTAGCCGATGGGATGATTATTTGGTGGCTGCGGCAGATATGCTGCAGCGTACCAGTACTGAATATGCACCGTGGCACATCATTCCAAGTAATGACAAAAATGCAGCACGTTTGGAAATTTTAAGAACTATCTTAAAACAACTCAAGGCAGAATAATCTGCCTTGAGGATGTAAAGTCTGTGTGTTGAGTCAGCTTGATTTAAGAATTAAGCATTCACAACTTTGGCTTGTTTAAGCTGAATGCTTTTTGCTAGTTTGTAGCTTTCTTCAACATGCGTTTCGGCAATTTTTTTCATAATAAAATAACCTAACCCTGCAGCCACCATTTGACCACCCAATGGAATAAACTTGGTGACTTGTTTGGCAATGTATTTGGCTGCAACATTATTCAGGGATTTTTTTACTGCAGTGCGCGCTACGACTAAACCTGAAAATTCTACACCGCGTTTACGCAATTCGCTCCAGTGGACTTTTCGGGTTTCAGGGTCGTACACACTGATTTGCTCAGGAGATAAGCCAAAACGTGCATTAATTTCTGGAACCAGTTGCGACAAGATGCCCACATCAATGACAACGTCTAAGAACGGCACAGGAATGACGGCTGCACCTGCAGAAAAATAGGCACGTTTTTTGACCAGTTCTAGGCATTCTGCACGAATCATTTCCAAGTCTAGGCTTGGATCAATACTGTCTGGAATTGTCTCTCTTTTTATCATAAGTACAACCTTAAAATGGCGGATAATCGTATGCTGTTTGGTAAATTAAACCACTTTATTCAAAGCACTTTTTGAATAAAGTAGGCAATAAAAGTATGCTTGTAAAGTGGCATACACCGTTGTAAGTGTATAGCCAATAATCTTTATTCTTTTGTTGTGCTTGAGGCAAATGATAGATCAACGGCCTTCTAGTACATTTAATACATTCTTATTCAAAATAAATTAAAGGATACCTTATGGCGATTCATGTCATACAAAGCCAACGTATAGAAGTTTTAGTCAATGAAATGCTGAAAACCATACGTCAACCGACATCGAATCCGCTTCAGGTGCTACAAACCCAGCATTTTATTGTGCCTTCAGTGGCAGTAGAAAAGTGGCTGACGGAAAAAATAGCCGAGCAAAAAGGCATTAGTGCCAATACTGAATTTCATCATCGTATTCGTGCCTTTCAATGGGCCGCTTATCAGGCAGTTTTAGACGATAAAGATCGGGTGCGTCAGGCAAATATTCCGCGTATTGTGATGCAATGGCGTGTGTTTTATGACTTACAACCGTGGATACAACACGAACAAAACCCACTTCCTGCCGAGCATGCTTTACATCGTTTGATTCAGCGAATTTATGACAGCGCAGAGCAATTGTCACAGGGTTTAGAAAAGCAGCTCAAAAAGCAAAACATGCTGTATTGGGTGGCAGATAAAGTTTCACGTTTATTTAGCAATTACATGGTTTATCGTGGTTTTTGCCAAAAAGGCTGCGAGGGTGTCTGCCAATGTCAAAGCAATTGGTTAGCGGTTTGGGGACAGCAGAAACGCCTGAACTTAAAGCAGCAAATTTATATCCCTAAAAACTTTGAGAGCGAAGAAGAAAAACAAGCGGCATTGGAAATAGCCGCATTTACTCAAGAGCAAGCCGAAGAATTAGAGCAATGGCAAAGTTGGTTGTGGTTGCATATTTTTCATGCAGATTTTGAAAAAATGCAGGAGATTGATCTGCAATTTTGGCAAGCTTTGGGCGAGCCTGAAAATCCAAATTCGTGTATTAACAAGTTACCCAAACAGTTGGTGATTTTTACCTTATTGGATTTGCCGCCAAGTCAGTTGCTGTTTATCCGCCGTTTGGCGCAGTATATGGATATTTTTATTCTGCATTACAACCCATCGCAAGAATATTGGGCAGACATGGTCGATCCTAAGTGGAAATTAAACATGGATGCGCGAATCAAAAGTCGTTTTATTCGTGAGATGGAAAGTCAAAATAAAACCGTAAGTGATGATGATATTGCTGCATATATCAAAAAATATAATGGCGAATTTAATGCCGATATGCGCGAGTCACATCATCCCTTGCTGACACGCTTTGGTAAGCAGGCACGCGATCACTTTTCTTTATTGGCGGCGTTGTCGAGTGGTGATGAAGGCGAGTGGTATGATCTTTTCCCTGAAGAAGAGCCGCAACATTTACTTGGCAAAATTCAATCGGATGTATTGAATTTGGTTGAGCCAGTCGCGCAGGCGTATGACTTAGATCCTGCCGATGAGTCATTGCAAATTCATGTGTGTCATTCAAGTTTACGTCAGCTTGAGGTACTCAAAGATCGTTTAATTGCATGGCTAGGACAAGATGACAGCCGCCAAGCCAGTGATATTTTGGTATTGAGTCCGAAACTCAAAGAACAAGAGTCTTTAATTCGCAGCGTATTTGCTGCACCGCCAAGTGAGCGTGATCTCTATCAGAAAGGACAACAAAAAGCACAGCAGAATCAAGCTACTTTAGGGCATCAACTCAGTCAAGATAGTGTGTATTTGCCTATTCAAATAGCAGGTATCAGCTCTTTAGATATTCACAATGCTTGGCGTGCGGTGGTTGGGCGTATAGCGTTGGTACAAGGACGTTTTAGCTTTGAGGAGTTTGGTGACTGGTTGAGTTTAGCTGCCACACAACAGCGTTATGCCTTGAATTTAAACAATATTGAGCGCATGAATGAGTTGTTGGCCAATGCAGGTTTTAAACGTGGTTTAGATGCCGAGCATTTAAAACGCAGCCTGAGTGCAGATGATCAAGATTATCGGTTTAGCCTGAAGTTTGCTTTAGATCGTTTGGCTTTGGGTGTTGCAGTGCCAGAGCATTGCGTGGTTCAGCATACTTTAAGTTATGCCGATGTGCAAAGTAGCGATTTTGAATTGATCTTTAAACTGATTCAAATTTATCAGGATTTTGCACAGCGCCGTGATTGGCTGATTCAGCATGAATTGGGGCAAGCTAAAACGGTGGAATATTGGCTCAAACAACTGATGCAAGACTTGAGTGAGTTTCAGGATGCAGGAGTAGATGTGTTGGCATCGGTGTTTAGTTTGGTGCAAAAACATGACCGTATGCTGACTTTAGCCAGTTATTTTGATGTGCAGTCGGGTCAAGATTTGCGTCATTTAAGTTTACCGCTGGATTATATTCTGCAAGAAATTTCTGCCCAGCTCGAAACCCAACTCGAACAAGCCAGTCCATCGGGCGCTATTACCTTTAGCCAAATTGGTGCAATTCGTCCGCTGCCATATAAGTTGATTGTGATGTTGAACTTGGACAATGGCGTGTTCCCAAGTCGTGATCAGCAATTGGCTTTTGATTTGATGCAATTATTAAAACCACAACTGGGAGATCGTTCACGGATTGAGGATGATCAGGGGGCATTTTTAGACAGTTTATTGTTGGCGCAAGACAGTGTTTGGCTATTTTATAACGGTTTTGATGTCAGCGATGGTGAGGTACGTGATCCATCCGTGGTGGTGCAGGAATTTGTGCAGCATTTGGCATTGATTGTGAAACATCCTGATGGCGCTAGCGATTCACGCTTAAACTTGAATGGTGTCGAAATTCCTGCGCAATTGAAATCTCTTTATTATTTACATAGTTTGCAACCTTTCGATCAGCTGCGTTTTGCTGAAAGCCGTGAAGTTCGCTTTAAAGATCAATGGTATCGGGTGGCTAAACAAATGCAGCAAGAAACCACACCACGTGAAGCATGGTTTGGAGAATATCCATTATTGCCGCAAGATGTGGTGGTCTTAGACAGTATGCAATGGATTCGAGATGTGTGTTTCCCTGCGCGTGCCTATTTAAAAGCGATTGGGGTCGAAAATTTACAATCCGACACTGCTGCAATGAACCACGAGCCGCTGATTTTAAATGGCTTGGAAAAATATAGTGTGCGTGATTTTTTACTGCAACATGGCGAGCAAGATGCAGAAAGCTTGTTGCAAGATACCTTGCCTGTGGGCAAAACCTTAAATGCCACGTTTCAAACGGGACTGCAAGAACAGCAATATTTACGTGACACACTGCAGCAATTTGCAGATGAAGCAACCGCAACAACGCAACAGCTATGGAAAATAAATCCACATTTGCATATCCGTATTCAAGTGCCTGAACAGCCGACAAAGCTTTGGTGTAGCGTGGTGGCAGCGAGTGCCAGACCAAGTAAATATGCCGAAGTGTGGTTGGAATATCTGTTCTGGGTGGCCTATCAGAATACAGAACAACAAGATTTAGAGCGGATTGTGGTGTGTAAAGATGCGGTGATTCATTTTGCCAATATCAATGCACAGCAAGCACACGAGTATTTAGCCCAGTGGTTTGAGTTCTGGAAACACGCACAGCAATATCCTGTGTTATTGCCTGCGGCTTTAGTTTTAAAAATGAAAGATAAAAAAGAATTTGAAATCCAATGGGATGAAGCTCAGTCCGATCAGGTTTTGAATATGGAAAGCTTCGTAAAACATTGGCATGACGGTGCTTGGGGAGGTTTTATTGATGAAAGTGAGAAAAACCACCCAGACTGGGCATTTATTTTTCAAGACAGTGAAACTGAACCGTTGTTGATTGAGGCGTTTAAGCAATATAGCCATCGACTGTATCAGCCCATCATTGAAAATTATGAGTCTGCGAAAAATCTTCAAAAACAAGGGGAATCTGCGTGAACTCATCTAGCCCATTCCCAATTTGTTATGACCCAATTCAAGAGATGCAATTTAAAGGTTTGCATTGGATTGAAGCATCGGCAGGTACAGGCAAAACCTATACTTTATCGAGTTTAATGGTGCGGATTTTCCTGAAAGATTATTTGCCTAATCAAGTGATTGCAACCACATTTACCCGTGCCGCCGCAGCCGAGCTAAAAAGTCGTATTCGTGCACGCTTGCTTGAAACCCAACAATATATCGACCTGTGTTTAAACCAGTCTTTAGATCAGCGCGCCCTTGCAGAGAAAATTGCACAACTACAAGACCCTTTACTCAAACATGTTGTGCAAGAATATTGCTTAAAACTGGACTATGCCAGTTCACGTTTGAAGTTGGTGATTGCACAACTCGATGAGTTATTTGTCGGAACGCTGGATAGCTTTAGCCAAAAATTATTGCGTGAATTTTCCTTTGAAAGCGGCAAAATTGAGCGCGCCAATATTACCGAACAAGCATCGGTTTATACCGAACAATTGCTGCATGATGTCCTGCGTGAATGGATTCAGGCACAGCCCCAGCATGTTGTGGACTATATGCTGTTATGTGGGCGGTTGAAATCGGCAGCCGAATATGAAGATCTGGTCAATACCAGTTTGAATTTTGCATCGGCAGAGATTCAAGGTATAGATCAGGCACAGTTGGAGGTTCAGGATTTAGCAGAGGCGTTGCAGAATTTAGCCAGTATCAACATCACGCAAATTGAAGAATTAAAAGAATATTATAAGGGTAAATATACTTCTGGTTTTTATAAGAATGTGGCAGGTGATGGAGGGGCGGTATTACATCAAATGTTTACTGATGCTTTGCCAAAACTGATTGAAAAAATTAAGCACAACCCTTTAGAACATTATTTTAATTCACATCTTGCTGCATTATTTAATGCAGTCTTTGCACTTTATCTCACCAAAGAGAGGAAACTAAGAGCAACCCCACATTTTAAAAAGACAGATCCAGCCTGTACGCAAGAGGTGCAAGATGCTTTTTTTGATCATCCTGTGATCCGTAAAATTAAAGCAGTGGTGGATGCCAAACTTAATTTTGAGCGTCAAATTGAATTGGTGGATACCAATTTAAAATTCTATTTGGTACAACACGTCAAACAGCGTTTACCGCAACTTTTACAGCAAAAAGGAGAAACCACTTTTGCCCAACAAATTCGCAGTTTAGCCGAAGCTTTGCAGGGAGAGCGCGGGCAGCGTTTTGCACAGTTTGTGCATACCCGTTATCCACTAATTTTGGTGGATGAATTTCAGGACACCAACCAAGACCAAGACGACATGCTGGCGCAAATTTGGCGTAATCCGAAGTGGTATATGCGCGGTTGTATGATTATGGTGGGCGATCCTAAGCAGGCGATTTATGGTTTTCGCGGTGGCGATATGCTGACCTATAACAATGCCCGTGATGACGTGCTGAAAAAACAAGGTCGCATTTACTCACTCAGACAAAATCATCGTTCAGTGAAAGAGTTAGTCTGTGTGGTGGACGAGCTATTTCAACGCCAACCCGCTTTTGGTGAGAAGGTGATTTATGAACCAGTGATTGCAGGTTCACGTCCTCATCCTGCTTTAATGGATCGGCAACAGGTCAATCCTGCACCGCTGCGTTGGGTGACGGTGGAACATGATCAGGATGAATCCATTCAAATTGCATGGAAAATTCGCGCGTTATTAAATCAAGGTATTGCAGGTGATTTATATTTTGATCATGCTGCAGGCAAAGTTGCTTTGCAAGCCGATGATATTGCCATTTTATCGACCAGTCATAAAAAGCTTGACCAAGCCCAATACGAGCTTGAACGGATTGGAATTCAGGTTAATAGAAGTAGTCAGCGCAGTGTTTTTACAGGCTTTTTAGCCAAAGATGTGGCGGCAATTTTAACTGCAATTTTACATCCTTATGATGAAGCCAAGGTCAAGCGTGCCTTGCTGACACGTTTGTTGGGCTATAACCTGCAACAGTTGATTGAGCTTGAGCAACAAGGTTTGGGTCAGTTTATTTATGACTTCGATTGCATTCGTGAAATGTGGGTCAATAAAGGCTTTTTAACCGCATGGAATTACTGTCTGAACTTATTTAAAGTTTGGGAAAACTTGGTGGCAAAACGCAGTTTTGACAATGAACGGCATGTGGTGAATTTACGCCATTTAACCGAATTACTGAGTCGTCAAAGTGAGCGTCATCAAGGGGCTTATATGCTGTATTACTGGTATTTACAGCAAGTCGAATCTCCTGCTAAACGCGACTGGGAAATTGAGCGAAAGCTTTCCAATGCGGCAGGCGTGAAACTGATGACCATTCACCAGTCCAAAGGCTTAGAATTTAAAGTCGTGTTTTTGATGTCGGCAGATCAGTCCCCCAAATCTGACAAGTCTGCTTTGGTGTTTGCAACACAGGAAGCGCAAGGCATTGAACAACGTGTAATTGCCATTAAACATAAAGACATCGATGCCACAGCAATGCAGCAGCACAGTGAGCGCCGTTTGGCAGAGTTGAATCGGCTTTGGTATGTGGCACTCACCCGCGCCAGTTATCGGGTCTATGCGATGCTGAAGCAAATTGATCCTACGAAAAAAGATCAAAGCTTAAAATCAAATGGTTTAAATGTTTGGCGTTTACAAGCGCCAAGTTCAGCAGAAATTGCTGCAGCGTGGAGCTGTGATGAAGCACCTCTGACACAATTGGCGGCAGCATTACAACTTGAACAAGTGCAAGAAATTAAGATTGATGCTGCAGATTTTCCGCAGCGTCGCTTTTATCCACGGACCAAAACCAGTTTTAGTGGCTTGGCACAACATTTACCTGCCGCCATGCGTAGCGACACTTTGGCATTAGTAAGCGAGGAACAGGCTACCGCTGCCGATGAAATCAATCAGGAACCTGTTGACGTGGAACAGGAAGTTGTACAGGTGGCTCAGCCGATTGCATGGATCAAAGCTAATTTTCAGCGTGGTACTCAAGCGGGAAGTTTTTTACATAAACTCTTTGAATATATCGACTTTCAAGCCAGTCATGACGACATTTTAGAAGAAGTTAAACGCCGTTTTCATAACGATAAAGAGTTTAATTCAGATGTGTTATTGGCAGACTTGATTGCAAAACTCGACACTGCCAAAGGCAGCGCGACTGTACAGGAAGCAGATATTTTTGCGCACATGACCGAGTGGCTGAAGGATGTGTTGAATACGCCTTTGCACGATACTTTCCAGCTCTCGGCTTTATCTACAGCACATTATTTATCAGAGTTTCCATTCTATTTGGCGTTGGCAGATCAGCGTTTATTTATTCAAGCGATTCAGCAATTGTTTGAAGATGTGGGTCATCCTATTCAAGATTTAAATGAAGCCGCTACTGCACGTTATCTGACAGGCTCAATTGACTTAGTTTATTTTGATGGACAGCGTTATCACATTGCCGATTATAAGAGTAATTATTTGGGCGGCGATCAGCGCGATTATGAGAAAACCAATCTTGAACACAACATGACTCAATCGAGTTATTGGTTACAAGCGGCATTGTACTTGGTGGCGTTGCACCGTTATTTAGGCAGTCGTTTGCAAGATTATGATATTCGGCAACATTTGGGTGGAGCCAGCTATTTGTATTTGCGTGGCATGCAGGGACAAGCAGGGCAAGGGGTTTGTCATTGGCGGCCAGATGCGGAATTTATTCTGCAATTAGATCAAATATTGGGTTACTTTGAACTTAAAAAATAACGCTAAGTCAGCTCATCGACTTAATAAAACAATTGCTTATCCTGTGGATAACTTTGAGGATAACTGTGTGGAAAACAAGCATATTCACTTAAATTCAGCTCAAACGCCAATGCAGGCGTGGATGGATTACCTGTGTCAGCCGCCATTTAGCAATGTCACTTTTCATGCTTCAGCGCAAATTTTGATGCAACAGGTGCTCGATGCCATTCAGCAAGGCGATAGCTGTATTCCTGCAACTGCAGAACAAGTGGCGGCATTGCAGCATTTGTACATGAACTTGCAGCGTAGCGCTTTAAATCCTGATCCACAAATTGCGCCGTTTGTATTTGATGGGCAGCGTTTGTATTTGTATCGCTACTGGAAACTGGAACATCAGGTTGCTAGCGATATTTTACGGATTCAGGCGCAGTCACCTTTGTCCTTTGGATTACAAGCTGAACAGCTTAATTTGTTGCAAGATCCCCAGCAGCAAAAAGCATTACAGACTGCGGCAACTCAAAGTTTGAGCATTATTACAGGCGGGCCAGGTACAGGAAAAACCTATACTTTGGCGCATATTATTGCGGTGCTCAATCAAGCTTTACCCAATATTCGAATTGCGATGGCTGCACCGACAGGCAAGGCAGCACAGCGGATGCAGGAAGCCTTGCAAAATGCTTTGAATAGTCAAGCTTTACAAGCGTTTAATGTCGATGCCTTGCGTCAATTACAACCTGTGACGTTGCATCGTTTATTGGGTCTGGGCAATACAGGCAAGCCACGTTTTCACGCCAAACAACCTTTACCTTACGATGTGATTGTAGTCGATGAAGCTTCGATGCTGGATTTAAGCCTGTCACAGATGTTATTGGCTGCCATTCCTGCGCAGGCACGTTTAATTCTGTTGGGCGATGCCAATCAATTGGCTTCAGTCGATGTCGGTACAGTATTGGCCGATTTACAGCAAGTGCCTGAACTCGCAAATAACCGTGTCAATTTAGTGACCACACGTCGTTTTGCTGAAGGTGCAAAAATTGGCGCAATGGCGAAGTTTATTCAGCAAGAACATTCTCCTGCACAGGTTTTGGCTGAGTTTGAACAGCAAGTCGTGGCAGCAGGTGAATTAAAGCCAATTCAATTTAAGCAAGTCGAAATAGATGCCCTACAACTGCAATATTTACCTCAGCAAAATGGGCAAATTTCAGCGGAAAATTTAGCGCATTATTATGATCAGCTGATGTATGGTTATCAGGCTTATGTAGCGGTATTAAAAGCACATACTTTGGGCTTGGAACAATCAAGTACAGCATTTCAAGCGCATGTTGAGAATGTGGTGAATGTATTTGATGATTACCGTATTTTAACCGCAATTCGTCATGGTCATTTGGGTTTACAACAACTGAATTTGCAGATTGAAAAACGCTTGTTGCAACAGTTAAAACAAACCAAACATGGCGATTGGTATGCAGGACGCCCCGTCATGATGACCTATAACGATTATCAACTGGGGTTGTCGAATGGTGATATTGGCATCTGTTTTATGCGAGAGCAGAATGATCAGCGCCAGTTTGAAGTATATTTTCCAAGTTTAAATAAGTGGGTGCCTGCAACACGCTTACCTAAAAATATTGAAACCGCATTTGTACTTACTATTCATAAATCGCAAGGTTCTGAATTTACTCATACAGCTGTGGTGTTGGATGCTGCGGCAAAAAACTTGCTGAGTAAGGAGCTGATCTACACTGCCATTACCCGTGCTAAAAAAGTCGTAAGTTTGTTGGTTGATGTGCAAGCTTTGCAGCAAGCTTTGATGATTCGTACCCGTCGCAGCAGTGGTTTATTAGCCAGAATTAATGACGCTTTGGATTGTTAAGTAAAACTGAATAAGAGATGGTTTTGTACGAAATGGCTTACATTGATTCGAGAAATTTGCGCATAGAGATTTCAAGATCTTTTTGAGAAGATGACTTCACATAAAAAGCTCAATAGGGATAGTTGAGCATAATCGCAGAATAATAACGATAAATGTTGAAAGACAGCGAACTGACAGGACGTGAGTGAGAAGAGGAAACTTACAGCCGCTAAGCCTTGTAGTTTTGGGAGAGACTACAGGGCTTTTTTATGCCTGTAAGTTTGGGTGATTTGCAAAATGCTGACAATGCTTACCTGTTGTAAGAAAAAGCTTACAAACAGATACGAGAAATACGACTTCTTTCACTTTAGTATTGTGGCAAAATCTACCACACAAGGACGTGAAAGCAAGAACAGGAATGTTCAGAGAATAAGACGCGAAAACGCGCAAATAACCACAATAAACAAGACAATAAGAATAATAAGACAAGAAACTACAGCGCAAAAAACAGCCCGAGCTATGCTCGGGCTGTTTTATTTTAACGGCAAAATATTCCAGTGGATGAAAAGCAGTTGGCAAAATATTACATATTATCAATCATATACAATTGTATATTTATTTTCCTTAGACACTTTATACCTAACATGATGTGTATACCCTTAGCATAAATCATACTTTTATTGGGACATCTCAAAATTAAAAGCGCTTGTTTGTCGTTCTGTTTTGCAATCGGCACGTTTTTGCCTTAAAATATTGTCCTTGCTGTAGTGATGCACGGCAGTCAGTTGAGTAATCAATTGATCGGTATCAAATCTTTTTATTAAGCATCTCGGAGAAATCGAATGGCTTTAACAAACGCAGATCGCGCAGAGATCATTGCTAAATTTGCTCGTGCTGAAAACGACACTGGTTCACCAGAAGTTCAAGTAGCGCTTTTAACTGCTCAAATCAATGACTTACAAGGTCACTTCAAAGAGCACAAACACGACCACCATAGCCGTCGCGGTCTAATCCGTATGGTTAACCAACGTCGTAAGTTACTTGACTACCTTAAAGGCAAAGATGTGACTCGTTACAGCGCATTGATTGCTGCTTTAGGTTTACGTCGTTAATTCGATTTAAGCTTTTATTTTCGGGCTATTGCATGTTGAATGCTGTATTACTGAAAACTAAAGTATATCTAGCCTTGGCTAGATCAGTGGAAGGGGCGAATGATTCGCTCCTTCTTTGTGTTTAAAAATCGTGTTTCATTCGAGTGAGGTCGGCTTCTAAGCTTTGTCATTTACCTAAATAATTGTATTGTGAATGCCAAACCTTAGGGGTCTCCACGAGAATAATTGTTCACAAGAACTAGGAAAAAATAAAACATGTCGATGTTTAATATTATTCGTAAAGAATTTCAATTTGGTCAGCACCAAGTTGTACTTGAAACTGGTCGTGTAGCGCGTCAAGCCAACACGGTAATGATTACTATGGGTGGCGTGACTGTATTGGTTGCAGTGGTTGCTCAACCAACAGCAAAAGCGGGTCAAGATTTCTTCCCACTGACTGTTAACTATCAAGAAAAACAATATGCTGCAGGTCGTATCCCAGGTGGTTATGGTAAGCGTGAAGGCCGTGCTTCTGAAGCAGAAACTTTAATTTCACGTTTAATTGACCGTCCAATTCGTCCGTTGTTCCCAGAAGGTTACTACAACGAAATTCAAGTTACTGCGACTGTTGTATCTTCTGACAAAACCATGGAAGCTGACATTGCTGCAATGTTAGGTACGTCTGCTGCACTTGCAATTGCAGGTACACCGTTCCGTGGCCCAATTGGTGCGGCGCGTGTGGGTTTAATCAACGGCGAATACGTGCTTAACCCGAACTTTGAACAAATGGCGCAATCTGACCTTGACCTTGTGGTTGCAGGTACAGAATCTGCTGTATTGATGGTTGAATCTGAAGCAAAAGAACTTTCAGAAGACCAAATGTTAGGCGCAGTGCTTTACGGTCATGACGAAATGCAAATCGCGATTCAAGCGATCAAAGAATTTGCTGCGGCTGCAGGTGCAACTGAGTCAACTTGGACTGCTCCAGAGAAAAACGAAGACCTTCGTGCAAAACTAAAAGAAGCGTTTGAAGCAAAAATTTCTGAAGCGTACACCATTGCGATCAAACAAGACCGTTATGCTGCATTAGATGCACTTCAAGCAGAAGCAGTTGCGCAATTCGTTCCTGAAAATGACGAAACTGGCATTGCAGATGACTTGAACGAACTCTTTGAAGATCTTAAATACCGTACCGTACGTGACAACATCTTGTCTGGTAAACCACGTATTGATGGTCGTGACACCAAAACCGTTCGTGCGCTTGACGTACAGGTTGGCGTTCTAGACCGTGCGCACGGTTCTGCATTGTTTACCCGTGGTGAAACTCAGGCTTTGGTTACCACCACTTTAGGTAATACACGTGATGCCTTGATGGTTGATACCTTATCGGGTACTAAAACTGACAACTTCATGTTGCACTACAACTTCCCTGCATACTCAGTAGGTGAAACAGGTCGTGAATCTGGCCCTAAACGTCGTGAAATTGGTCATGGTCGTTTGGCACGTCGTGGTGTGCAAGCAGTTCTTCCTGCAGCAGATCGCTTCCCGTATGTGATTCGTATCGTATCGGACATCACTGAATCGAACGGTTCATCTTCTATGGCGTCTGTTTGTGGTGCATCGTTATCACTTATGGATGCAGGTGTTCCATTGAAAGCACCAGTTGCGGGTATCGCAATGGGCTTAGTGAAAGAAGGCGAGCGTTTCGCTGTACTTTCTGACATTTTGGGTGATGAAGACCACCTTGGCGACATGGACTTTAAAGTTGCAGGTTCTGCCAACGGTATTACTGCATTGCAAATGGACATCAAAATTGAAGGCATCACTGAAGAAATCATGGAAGTTGCATTAAATCAAGCTTATGCAGGTCGTATGCATATCTTAAATGCAATGAACCAAGTGATTTCACGTGCGCGTCCAGAAATTTCAATGCATGCACCAACTTTCCAAGTGATTAACATCAACCCAGACAAGATTCGTGACGTGATTGGTAAAGGTGGTGCTACCATCCGCCAAATTACTGAAGAAACTAAAGCGGCAATTGATATTGAAGACAACGGTACAGTGCGCGTATTTGGTGAAACCAAAGCTGCTGCACAAGCTGCTGTTGCAAAAATTCAGGCTTTAACTGCTGAAATCGAGCCGGGTACAATTTACACAGGTAAAGTAATCCGTATTGTTGAATTCGGTGCGTTCGTAAATATCCTTCCGGGTACTGACGGTTTACTTCACATTTCTCAAATTTCAAATGAGCGTATTGCCAACGTTGCAGACGTGTTGAAAGAAGGTCAGGAAGTGAAAGTACAGGTTGCTGATGTAGACAACCGTGGTCGTATCAAATTAACTATGAAAGATATCGAACAAGCGTAATGCTGTGTTGATGATCTGAAATGGTCAAAAAACCCGTATTCAATCTGAATGCGGGTTTTTTTATGCTAAAAATTTTGTTGCATCGTAAAAACCATCTTTGTTGTATGAAAAGCGGCATAAATTACAGCATGTATTTGAAAAGAAGCCTGATCCATGCTTAAACTGAGTACATCTTAAAATCTCAAAAAACCGTACAAGAAAACTGAAATAGAGTGCCCGTTCTATGCAAAGTTATTATTTTTATCTGCATACCAATCATAAAACCAATATTTATGTGCAAAAACAGCCAATTGAAGGGCTTGAGCCTGAATTTATCTGGATTGATTGCACCCGTGATGATGTGCTTAACCGTGCAGAACAGTGGCAACAAGAGATTTTTCAGTACAGTCAATTATCGCTCAATGAATATCATGTGCGCGATATTTTAAATATAGAGCATCCATGTGCGTTTGATACTTTAGATGATTATGACTTATTGATTTTCCGTAAACTGATCACACCCGAAGACCGTATTGCAACAGGGCAACAAGTCGGGGAGAAACATGAACGGATTTTTGGACTGGCCACTACGCCGATGAGCTTTATTATGACACCGCAGATTTTGATTAGTGTGCGGGAACAGGGCAATAAAGTCATGGAAAGCTATTTGTCACGTGTGGAAGCAGCGGTACAACGCCCGATTGAAGAACAGAATAAAGCACGCAAACTGGCAGCAACACCATTAGATTTAACGTTGCGTTTACTGAATTTGGTAGCGGATGATTACTTGGATATTCGCATGCCGCTAACCCGCCGTGTGGAATATTGGCAACAAGAGTTGTTGCAGGGACATCGTCGTTTTACCCGTTGGCATCAATTGCTGCAAGAAAATATGGCGTTTCAGCAAGTTGAAAATTTATGTGAAGAGCAAATAGAAGCCTTGCAGGAATTGCGTGATGAAATTGTCGATAACTACCCACATTTACGTGGCAAAAAACGTAGTGAACGGCAGGATATTATTTTGGTACGTTTGGATGATTTGACCAGTCACATTGAACGAATTCAAAAGCATACCATTCGCTTACGCTCTGCAGTGCAAACCGCAATTGATCTGCATTTTTCTGCTATTGCCAACCAGACCAATGAAAACATGCGGATTTTAGCCATCATTACCGCAGTTTTTGCACCTTTGACTTTATTTACAGGGGTGTATGGTATGAACTTTGAGTTTATGCCGGGGCTGAAACACGCACAGGCCTTTTGGATCATGCTTGGGGTAATGGTGATGACTACTTTGTTGTTGCTGTATTATTTTTATCGTAGGCACCTTGTCGGTCTGGGTGAAAAAAGTGTGATTGATATGTTGGCACAGCAACATAATGACCAACCCATGAATTTATTTTGGTTTTTAGACTATGAACCCATTAAGCAAACCGTGAAAGGCACCATTAAAGAAGTCGAAAAACTGACTAAAATTAAATAATCCAGAAGATAGACTTGCAGATGTGGTGATAAATTGAGTTCCACATCCAATATATGTCACAAGATAATTCGTTGATAAAAGTTGTCCACAGACCTCAAAAGTTATCCATAGGACTGATAAGCTTATCCATAGATTGAACCAGATAGGCAGACACTTAGCTCAAGATGGCAGTTTTTTGAATGCTGTTTTCAGACTTGAATACGCCATCTTGTTTTGCTTTTTGTCTTTTCTTGCTGTGTCCTGCATTTGATCGTATGAGGATTTGCAGTTCAGACTTGTATGTATTTTTAAGCCAATTGATCATTTTGTGCATTACGCAGCAAGTGATACATTTCATCTTTTAGTCTTAATTTTTTGCGTTTCAGCGCTTCAATGTCATCATTAATTTGATGCACAGGATCAAGCTCTAACTGGCTGATTTCACGGTCTAGCTGTTCGTGATCTTCAAAAATTTTTGAAAAATGTGGATTGCTGTCGCGTAATCCCTGAATTAAATCACGAAACTCAGGAAACATATTTTTAATCTTCTTGTTGCAGTCTTTAGTTTTCATTGTGTAGATCATTCTCATCAAAAAAATTTACGGGCATAGAAAGAAAAACGCTCTAGCAAGGTGATGAATCACACAGCTAGAGCGTGAGGATTAACTATGTTGAAAATTCAGATGTTTAACTTCTTTACGTAATTTTTGTACTTCATCAATCAGGTCAAGCATCATGGCGACAGCTGAAAAACTGGCATCAAAATCACGTTGCAGCCGATAGGCTTGGCGTGCACGGTTGATATCTTCACCAAAAAATTGGTGGATACGTTCGGCAGGGCGGGAAGGCAGGATGTCATATTCTAAAAGTTGTAAGACCCATTCAGGGCTTTGCCCACACGCTTCGGCAAATTTTTTTAAATCTAACTGGGTAAATTCTTCAATAATTTCTGTGTGCTGTCCGTCTGAAGTGATTTCACGATATAAAATAGTGGTCATGGCATACTCCTTCTGATCGAATTCAAACGAGTTGGCTCGCCTGAAATGAGGGATTGCTTTACATCAATAATTGGTGGATATCCAATAAGTGATTCTCTTTAATTTAGCCTGTGTACGCTGTAATAGAATCTTTTATTTGTATTCCTTTGGTGAAATTCAGCCAACCCTTTGCTGTGCTCACGCCTGTTATATTGATGTGTCAATTTGGCTTGTGCGTATAGATGTCTTATAGATATTAGTCTATTTTTTATTCAATGCCATCCTTTATTTCAATATTTTGGATTGAACGGTCGTACGGTGTTTAAAAGGATTGTTTCAAAATTTGGTAATAAAAAGGGCTCTTTAAAAAGAACCCTGTAAATCAATATCTTAGTTTTTGGAATTAGTATTTTACCCAAGTCACGCTGCGACCAATCACTGAAACACCTACATAGCCACGTAAGGTAAGGCGCTTACCGTTAGCGCTTAAACGTGCTTTGCCTTTATAAACTTTACCGCCAATAGGGTCTAAAACATGGCCTTGGTTAAATTCACGTGGGTTTTTGGTATCTTGTTTAAAGCCCCAAATAAATGGCAAGCCAATAAAAGGCTTGTTCTTTAAGTTACCTGGACAATTGCTACAAATCACCATTTTTTCTGCACCCGGAATATTACGGGTTTCCACGATAATGCCTTCATAAGTGCCATCTGGCTTTTTGCGAATTTCGACATCGGCACGTGAATAACCTGTGCGATCATCAATGGTTTTCCATTTACCGACCAGTAGATCGCTTTCTGCAAAGCCAACACTTGAGAGGGTTGTTAAAACGAAACCCGCAAAAATCCCTCTGAAATTTATTTTCATGAACAGCATCCCCAAAATTGTTATTTAAAAAAATAGAGTAAAAATTCTATTTCGGGTTTTATAGCAAGAATGTAATAAACAAGCAAATTGAGCAGTGTGAGATGTCAGGCAGGAAAAGATATAAGTGTTATGGAGTTGGTAATTTAAATCTAATCATTCCGATAAAAGTGTGCAGAACACAGCTTTTATCGCATTGGTGAGGAATAATATCAGTATTTCACCCACGTCATTTTGCGGCTGGCATTGGTGGCAAGGTCTACATTATAAAGGGTTAAATGTTTGCCATTGCTGCTTAAACGTGCACGAGTTTTATATTGTTTACCTGTGCGCGGGTCTAAATAGTCACCTTCATAAAATTCAATTTGATTGCTTGGCGTAGCTTTTAAGTGACTTAATGGCACAAAACCTAACAGTGGCTTATCTTTATTTTTACCCGTACAGAGTGTGCAATTTTCCAAACGCGGTGCGCCAGGAACCGCACGTAGTTCTATAATCGTAGCGGCATACGCACCTTGTTTATCTTTACTCATGACTACGTCAGACAATGAAAAACCTGTGCGGTAGTCTAATGTTTTCCATTTGCTCAAAAGTGGGTCTGCATTGGCTGCATAAGCTAAACTTGAACAGCAAATCGCGCTGATGAATGCTAAACGAGAAAAGAACAGGGTGTTCATAAAATCAATATCCCAGAGAAGAAGCAGCCTAAAATATATAAAGGCATAAAAAAAATATGGGATTATTTATACCCAATTTACGCGGTATTTTCTAGTAATTGCATGAAAGTTTTGTGAAATTAATCACATGAAAAGTAATAAAATAATAGGTTTTGACGATGGTCATCACGTAAATAAAAAATGAGCAGAATGTACTGCTCATTTTTGATGAATTTTCAGCATTACATCACATATTAATCATGGTATTCACCATGCCATTTAACTGAGATGTTCTCCAAATAAA
Source organism: Acinetobacter sp. YT-02 (assembly GCF_002412355.1). Taxonomy (NCBI): domain Bacteria; kingdom Pseudomonadati; phylum Pseudomonadota; class Gammaproteobacteria; order Moraxellales; family Moraxellaceae; genus Acinetobacter; species Acinetobacter sp. YT-02. Next base: position 50,461 of record NZ_NOZT01000007.1, on the reverse strand, counting down.
CCTAAGGCTTCTTCGGCACTAAAGCTATATTGTGTGCTGCAGAATTGACAATCCATAGTAATAGGGTTCTGATGTTCCAAAGTTTCACGTACCGCAGCAACACCAATTTGCATTAAGGCATTGGCACAGCGCTCTTTGGAGCAAGTGCAACCAAAACGTAAGGCTTCCACTTCAGGCAAACGCACTTGTTCTTCATTGTATAAACGGTACAAAATTTCATTGACGTCTAAATCAGTCAATTCTTCCGCTTTTAAGGTTTCAGTCAGCATGGTCACACGCGGCCATAAATCTTCATCGACCCGTTGTTGTTCTTCTTCACTGTTACGCGGCAACAATTGAATCAGCAAACCGCCCGCACGTTCGGCATTGCTTGCCAACACAATACGAGTTGGAATTTGTGCCGATAAGTCGTAATACTGCATTAAACATTCAGCTAAATTGGCTTTGTCCAAAGGCACAATACCTTGATAACGCTCACCAAATTCAGGCTCGATATTAATAAACAGTACAGGACTGACCAAACTTTTCAGGACGGTACTGCTGTCTTCAGCGCTTAAAAAGCGCGGGTCTTGTTCGTAGTCTGCCAACGCACGCACTTCACCCAAGTGGTTACATTCCGCCATAGCCCATTTAAATGTGCCAGATGCCTGAATTTGTAAGCTAATACGCCCTTTAATTTTTAGGGTACTGGCCAGTAGGGCAGTGGCGCAAAGCATTTCTCCCAACAACACTTGTACCGCAGGCACATAATCACGTTGTTTCAAAATGGTTTGCAAAGCTTCTTCGAGATGAACTACTTCACCACGAACAGGGCTATCTTCAATAAAAAAGCGTTGGCGTAAATCAGACATAAAATTCTCCATAACCCTGTTTTAATGGTGGCAATATTGTAAAACACAAGTCAGTTTGCTGCATCACGTGTTACATCAATATGACTGCTATGCAAGCCGCGTTTTAAATCGACACCCAAGGGCATTTCACGGTTTTGTGCATCACTTTCAAACAGGTGTTCCAGTTCTGCCAAAGCGTTACGATGGGTTTCATATACTTTTTGTTCATCGGTATAAATGTGCTGCTGTTGTGCCAAGAGTTGTTCATCATAATCACGGAACAACTCAATGCTTTTATAGGCATCTTTTTCATTAATGCCCAAATCGCGCAAAGCCTGATAGGCCATGCCTAAAGAGGATAAATACGTTTCACGCCAAATATAGGTAACGCCTAAATCGCGCAATAAGTGCACATGATGACGATCACGAGCGCGTACCAGTAATTTTAGCGCTGGATAATTCAGGCGAATATGCCGTGCCACGTTCATTGAGTCTTCAATATCATCAATGGCTAGAATAAAGATTTTGGCATGCTCGATGCCTGCGGCACGTAAAATTTCAGGTTGAGTGGCATCGCCATAATAGACTTTACCGCCGTAATTCCGCACAAAATCAATTTTATCCATATTGCTGTCGATGGCAGTAAAGTGCAGATGCTGCAAGTACGCCACACGGGCAATAATTTGTCCAAAACGACCAAAACCCGCAATAATCATGGGGTGATGTGTATCGGGAATTTCGTCATATTCAGGCGATTTTTCACGTTCTAAGCGAGGAATAATTTGACTGCTCATCAACCAATATAAAATTGGGGTCAACACCATCGACAAAGTCACAATTAAGGTCAGTGGTTGCAGCAAGGCCTGGCTGAGCACACTTTCACTTTGTGCGACACTGAGCACCACAAAGGCAAACTCACCGCCTTGTGCCAAGCAAGTCGCCAACAACAAACTATTGCGCCAAGAATATTGGAAATAACGGGCAATGGCCGTGAGGCTAATCAGTTTGATGAGCAGGAGCAGCAATGCACCGCCTACAATCAGCCAAGGGGTATTCATAAAGATTGCCAGTTCGGTGCTCATCCCGACGGTCATAAAAAATAAGCCTAGCAATAAGCCTTTGAATGGGGCAATACTGGCTTCTAACTCATGTCTAAATTCGGAATCTGCCAACAATACGCCTGTTAAAAATGCACCTAAGGTGGTGCTAATGCCCAGCACATCCATAATGCTGACCACGCCAAGTACAATGAATAAACCGACAGCAGTGATCAGTTCATGTGCGCCACTTTTAGCCACAAAACGAAAAAATGGACGCATGAGATAACGGCTAAATAAGAACAAACCGCTAAAGGTCGCCATGATTGCAGCAAAATAAGCAATGCCATGATGAGTCGATTCTGCACCTGCTAACATGGGAATGATGGCAATTAAAGGAATGGCGGCAATATCTTGAAACAGCAGAATGGAAAAGGATTGTTGTCCATAACTGCTGTTGAGTTGCTGCTTTTCTTGCAACATTTGTAGCACAAAGGCTGTAGAGGAAAGTGCCAGTGCAAAACCTATCACCACACTTGAGGCAATGCCTTGCTGTAAGGCAAAAAAAGCCAAGATTGCAAGTAGAATACCCGTGATGCCGACCTGTAAACTACCCAAAACAAAAATGGGCTTGCGCATTTCCCACAGCCGTTGTGGACGCAGTTCTAAGCCAATAATAAACATCAGGAACACCACACCATATTCTGCCAGTTCCTGAATATCATCGGGGTCGCTGGCAATATTGAATACGCTAGGCCCTAGCAAAATGCCTGTAAACAAATAGCCCAATACGGTCGCAATACCAAAGCGTTTTAGTAAGGGAACCAAAACCAATGAAGCGCCTAGAAAAATGGTTATTTGTAACAATAAGGACATGTGGTCATCCAAAGTTTAAAGCGGTGGATTATTGAAATAAGTGCTGATACAGCTAAGTTTCAATTTACAGTATTAGCTAAATTCTTGCGGATCTATATCTAAACTTAGTTTCATGCTGGATGGCTTTTCATGCAACATATTTTGCCACCAGTTCCTGATATAAAAATGTAAGCGTGCCCGATCTTTAGACAACAACACCATGTGTGCATGGAAACGTCCTGCTTTACGTTCCATTGGCGCAGGAATCGGCCCCCAAATTTCAATTAATTGTTCTGAATGTTCTCTAAGCCATTGTGCATGTTGTTGTAAAAATTGCTGGTTTAATTCCTGACTTTTGGACTCACAGCGAATCAGCGCAGTATAACGATATGGCGGCAGTTGCGCGGCTTTGCGCTCTTTTAAACTTTGTTTGGCAAACTTGCGGTAATCTCCCTCGACCAAGGTGGTGAGTAAAGGATGATCAGGACGTAAACTTTGCAAATAAACATCGCCTTTATGTTCACCACGCCCTGCACGTCCTGCCACTTGCACAATCAGTTGGGCGGTACGTTCAGGTGCGCGAATATCAACACTGAGCAAGCCTGAATCGATATCTAAAATAGCCACCAAGGTTACATAAGGAAAGTGATGTCCTTTGGCCAGCATTTGTGTGCCCAGTAAAATTAGGGGTTCACTGCGTTGAATACGGTCATAAATTTTTTGCCAGCTGCCGACACGACTGGTTGAGTCACGATCCACCCGAATCACATCTATATCTGGGAACAGTTCATTTAGACTGTCTTCCACTTTGGCGGTACCCATGCCCACAGGTTTGAGTTCTTCATGGTTGCAGGCAGGGCATTGCTCAGGTTTGCGGTGAATTGTTCCGCAGTGGTGGCAGTGTAAATGCACATAAGGTTGATGATGCAGGGTAAAGTTGGCATCACAATGTGGGCATTTGGCTTGCCATGCACAGCTCTCACAAATCAATACGGGTGCATAGCCGCGTCGGTTTAAAAACACCAAAACTTGTTCTTTTTTAGCCAAGCGTTTTTTGATTTCATCAATCAATTGTTGGCTAATACCGTGCTGTTTTTTGGCAATTTTTAAATCAATCAGGTGGATTTTGGGCATGAGTGCCGTGCCCGCGCGTTGATTTAATTCCAGACATTGCATTTTGCCTTGATCGACTAGTGCATAGCTGTCAATGCTTGGAGTTGCCGAACCTAAAATAACAGGGCAATTTTCCAGATGGGCACGATAGAGCGCAACATCACGGGCATGGTAGCGAAAACCTTCCTGCTGTTTAAAAGACAGGTCGTGTTCTTCATCTAAAATAATCAAGCCTAAATTTGGCAATGGGGTATAAATCGCAGAACGTGTACCTAAAATAATCGAGGCTTTGCCCGTTTGTGCCGCCTGCCACGCCTGCAAACGCTTGGAATCATTTAAACCTGAATGTAAGAGGGCGATGTGGCAGTGAAAACGCGATTGGAAACGGCTAATGGTTTGTGGCGTTAGACCAATTTCAGGTACTAACACCAACACTTGTTTGCCCTGTTTTAGTACCTCATGCATGATGTGTAAGTACACTTCAGTTTTACCGCTACCCGTTAAACCATCCAGTAAAAATGCCTTATATTGCTGCCGAACTTTAAGTACGCTGTCGATGGCTTTTTTCTGATCTGGATTAGGGGTTAAAGGCATTTGCGCCAAAGTCACTGGCATTGGGCTAAAATCTTGGGCTTCCAAAACACATGCGCAAATTTCTTTATTCGCCAAGGCTTTTAGGGTTGCTGTTTCAATGCCTGCCAAATTTAAAATATTTTCAGAAGTTCCCGAAGGATGCAGCTTTAAAATTTTATAGGCTTCTTGTTGTTTTTCTGAGCGTGTAATTTTAGCTTCGGCATGTGCATCCAACAATTTCCAAGTACGTGCCAATAAATTATAGGGTTTGGCTTGGCGCAATAAGCTAGGTAAGGCACTTTGCATCACTTCACCAATCGGGAATTGATAATATTGTGCCGACCATGTCAACAAAGTTAAAACTTTAGGGTCTAAAATCGCTTGCTCATCTAACAGTTCGCTAATGGCTTTGAGTTTAAAACGTGGATCAATTGGGGTGTCGAGTGCCAGTTTTTCGACAATAATTCCGACCAAGTTTTGCCGACCAAAAGAAACCAAGACCCGCGCGCCCACTTCTGCTTGCTGATATTGTGCTGCACTGAGCATATAATCGAAGCAGTCGTAAAGATATACGGGTACAGCCACTCGAATACGATAAACAGGCTGTGGGTCTAAAGTGGAATCTGGCATAGAAAAAGTCGTATCGTCCTGTGAAAAATGGCTTCGTGCTCGACTTTGGCATGTGTTAGAGTGAGCACAGAATTTATATCTAAGAATATGAATGATTTTAGTGGTCAGACGCAACTGCGTTGCAAGAAATTTTGGAAAATTAGAGCATTACAATGCCAGCATATCAATTTACTGCCATTGACGCTTCAGGGAAGCAGCAAAAAGGTGTTTTAGAGGGTGATTCTGCACGACAAATCCGTCAGCAATTACGTGACAAAGAATGGATTCCTGTCAGTGTCGATACCGTTGAACAAAAAGATAAACACAGTGGCAAACAATGGTTTCAGAAAAAAATCACCGCCTATGATTTGGCTTTGCTGACCCGTCAGTTATCGGTTTTGGTGGCTGCTGCGATTCCTTTGGAAGAAGCCGTTCGCGCTGTGGGTAAACAAAGTGAAAAAGCCCATGTGCAAAATTTGCTGATGTCGGTGCGTTCCAAAGTTTTGGAAGGTTATTCACTGGCCAATGCTTTACAACAATCGGGGCGTTTTCCAGACTTATATATTGCCACCATTGCCGCAGGCGAGCGTTCGGGGCATTTGGATTTAATTCTGGAACAATTGGCAGATTACACCGAAAACCGCTTTGCCATGCAGAAAAAAATTCAAGGGGCGATGATTTATCCCATCATTTTAATGCTGATGTCTTTTGCGATTGTGATGGGTTTAATGACTTATGTCGTACCCGATATTGTTAAAACCTTTGATCAGAGCAAAGATGCCTTGCCGTGGATCACCGTGGCATTAATGAAAGCCAGTGATTTTATTCGTGTTGCATGGCCGTTTTTACTGGTGGCTTCTGTGGTGGGGGTATTGTTGTTGGTGCGTTTTTTACGCACCACCGCAGGGCATTATGCCTTTGACCGTTTAACCTTAAAGTTGCCGTTATTTGCAAAATTATCACGTGGGATTAATGCCGCGCGTTTTGCCAGTACCTTGTCTATTTTGACTCAGTCGGGTGTGCCTTTGGTGGATGCGCTAAATATTGGTGCTGCGGTCAGTAACAACTGGGTCATTCGTGATGCGGTCAATTTGGCGGCAGAAAAAGTCACTGAAGGTGGTAACTTGGCGACGCAATTAGAGCGCAGTGGTTATTTCCCACCGATGATGGTACAAATGATCAAAAGTGGTGAAGCCTCGGGCGAGTTAGACCGTATGCTGTCACGTGCTTCAGACATGCAAGACCGTGAAGTGACCACACTGATTTCTACCCTGTTGGCATTATTAGAACCGTTGATGTTGGTACTGATGGCGAGTATTGTACTGGTGATTGTGATTGCGGTAATGCTGCCAATTGTGAATATGAACAATATGATTTAAATCGTTTTGAAGCATCGTTCTTCAAACAGAATCTAAAATAAATGTCGAATTGATATAAATAAATGAGAGAGATTGAATGAAACAGAAGCAACCGAGTAAACAGTCTGGTTTTACCCTGATTGAAGTCATGGTGGTGATTGTAATTTTAGGTGTGTTGGCGGCTTTAATCGTACCGAACGTAATGGGACGTGGTGAAAAAGCCAAAGTAGATACTACGGTTATTACTTTAAAAGGTGTGGCTGGCGCACTCGATCAATACAAACTCGATAATCAAAAATATCCTTCAATGCAAGACGGTGGTTTAGATGCCTTGGTGAATCAGCCTGCTTCGGCTAAAAACTGGTTGCCAGGCGGTTATGTGAAAGGAGGCTATCCGAAAGACAGTTGGGACAATGACATTCAATATGTCATTCCAGGTTCAGAAGGTCGTCCGTTTGACTTGTATTCTTTTGGTGCAGATGGTCAGCAAGGTGGTGAAGGCACCGATGCCGATATTTATTATCAGCCTTAATGAAAGATAAACTGAGTCTATATATTGATTTAGTGAGTTTCCACAAAAAACCGAGCATTAAGCGCTCGGTTTTTTTATGAATGGTCGTTTCTAAGCACTATTGAACAGTACTATTAACGACGTGATTTAAACGACACATCTACCTGACGTGGTCGATAAATCCACCCCATAATTAACAACAGCAATGAGAAAATCAGCACAGGCCAATCGCTGAGTTGAGTGTACAGCGTTTGACCTTGCATGGCAGGCAGATCACCACGCAGCACAAACTCCTGATCCATTGGCGCTTGTTTGACAATATGTCCATGATGGTCAATAAATGCGGTCACCCCTGTGTTGGTGGCACGAATAAACCAACGTCCATTTTCTTTGGCACGCATTTGTACCATTTGTAAATGTTGCAACGGCCCTGCAGTACCCGTAAACCAAGCATCATTGGATACTGTTACCAAAAAGTCACTTTTGCTGGCATTGCGACGGGTCAGGTTTGGATAAGCCACTTCATAACAAATGGCTGCCCCCAAATGATGCTGCTTAATTGCGAGTGGTTTTTGCTCAGATGCACCACGTGAGAAGCCACTCATGGATGGGTCATTTTGCATCGCAGGCAATACCCAGCTGAGTAAACCTGAAAGCGGAATATATTCGCCAAAAGGCACCAGACGCTGCTTTTTATATAATCCTTCTGCCGCATCTCCCGTTGCCATAATGCTGTTGTAATACATTGGATGTTGCTGCACTTGTGATTCAGGCAAGTCCCAATACGGAATACCCGTCACCCACGAACTGCCTGTTTTTTCAGCCTGTGTTTTCATGGCATCCAAAAACGGTTCAATATCGGTCTGGAACATTGGAATGGATGATTCAGGCCAGACAATAATATCGCGTCCCCATTCAGTTCGGGTTAAGCGGGTATAAATTTCCAAGGTCTTGATTTGGTACTCGGTGAGCCATTTTAAGTCTTGAGGGATGTTACCTTGAATCAGAGAAACCGAGAGTGGCTTTTCAGATTTTGCAGTTACAAAACTGAGCTGCGCTGCCCCCCATGCACCCAAGAGTAAAATTGCCGATGGAATCAGCCAGAAGATACGCTTTTTAAGGACTTCAACCAACGCACAGGCCAGCAAGATGACCACAAAAGACACCCCGAAAATACCAAACAACGGTGCATAGCTATCCAAAAAGCGTTCGGTGAAGGCATAACCTGCAAACAGCCATGGAAAACCTGTAAAGACCCAAGTTTTCGCCCATTCAAAAAATACCCATAGCGGTGCAAAAGTCAGTGGTGTTTCAGGGAAAAACCGACGATATAACCACGTTTGTACGGCAGTAAACAAACCCATCAACAGCGCCATAATGACAATCATCAGCACGCTTAAAAAGGCATTGGTGTCGCCATAGACGTGAATGGATGTATAGAGCCAAAATGCTCCGACAAACCACAACCCAATCCCGTAAGACCAACCAATCAAAAAGGCCTGTTTCGGGGTGCGTTTGCTTAAAGTCGCATACAGCAAAGCAGGTGAAAGTAAGGCAATCCACCAGTAATGATAGGGAGCAAGTGCCAAACTAAACACTGCACCTGCCAATAGGGCAATGATTAATGGATAAATTAAGGGCAGTTGTTGATGTTCTGCAGGATTAGACAGCTTGGAAAAAAAAGTCCTCATTGACGTACGGCTCGAATCAGATGAATAGTGCGGGCATCTGCTTCAAGAATGGTAAACTCCCAGTTGCCAATCACAATCACTTGTCCTTGCAAATCACTCACCAAACCAATTTCCTGAAGCAATAAACCGCCCACAGTTTCTACTTCATCGTCAGAAAAATCTGCATCTAAAACATTATTAAAATGTTCGATTGGTGTAAGTGCTTGTACTAACCAAGTATTTGCCGTTTTTGGGTCGTGATCGGGGATGATGTATTCTGCTTCTTCGTCAATATTGTCGTGTTCATCTTCAATTTCACCGACAATTTCTTCTAAAATATCTTCTAAAGTAACCAAGCCCGAAGTGGTGCCATACTCATCAATCACCACTGCAATATGGGTTTGGGTGTTTTTGAGCATACGCAATACTTGGTCTGAACGAGCACTTTCAGGCACAAATAACGGCTGACGCATTAAGGCGCGAATATCGACTTTGGTTCTTTGTTCGGTCAGTAAAGGCAATAAATCTTTTGCCAATAAAATCCCCACCACGTTGTCGGGTTGGTCAGATGAGAACACAGGAAAACGTGAATGTGCCGATTCGACTAGTACATGCAAAATGTCGAGTAGCTCATCATCTTCTTGTAAGCTAATCATGGCGGTACGTGGGGTCATGACTTCACGGATTTTGGTGGCAGGTAAATCCAGAACACCTTCGAGCATTGCCACCGTATCGGGTTCTAAAAAACGACGTGAATCTTGTACTAATTTTAGCAATTCATCGCGGGTTTCTGGTGCAGTGCCTAACCATTTTCTTAGGCCACGCATACCCCACGATGGGCCTGATTCCTCGTGCATGATCTTTCCTAAAGACTCTTTATATCTAAAAAACTTAGCTTAATCATACCTTAGAAAATACAGTTGTCTATTGCTAATCTTGGGAGAAAATGACGGCAATTACGTCACGAGATGTGTTGCTGTGCGTAGCGGGAACACATAAAACAAGGCTGCGCTTTATGCTAAACTAGCCCGATGTTTTAATATCGAGTCTGTGCATGTCTGAACTTCCTGTCACACCTAGTATTCAACTGAATACCCGCGGTTTGCGTTGCCCTGAACCTGTGATGATGCTGCATCAAGCCATTCGCAAATCTAAGTCTGGCGATGTGGTTGAAGTGTTTGCAACTGACAATTCGACGTCTTGGGATATTCCAAAATTTTGCATGCATTTGGGGCATGAGTTGTTATTGCAAGAAGAACGCTTAGATGAGCAAGGCAATAAAGAATTTCATTATTTGGTGAAAAAAGGCTAATAGGCAAAAATTAGCCTCAGCACTTTTAGAACACTATAATTTAAACACGATAAAATAGTCATGTGATCCATATAGGCATATTTCATTTGCAATTCATGCAAGTTGAAATATGCCTTTTGTGTTTTTAGCCATGACGTTCAACTTTATTTTTAATTTTTCATCAATTTTGCATCAATCCCACCTGCTTCACAGTTTGAGTTAAAAAATGGCGAAACGATCCACGAGTTGCGTTATCTGCTACACATTTTTTAAGGGACTTTTCAACTTTTCTGCATTTATAGGGCAAGTTGTGTGCTTGTGCAAAATCTAACAAAGCTCTGTGTGTTGTATAAGAAATAATTTTTAGAGTGTGAGTTTATTCTATTGTTTAGTTATTGATTTTTAACAAAATTATTTTAAATATTTTTTAATATATGGAAAAATTAGCCTATAATGCGATCAGTTTGTTGAGTTCGATTGCAGAACATTTGGGGATAAAATTAAGCAGATTTGGGGTTTTGCTTGGTTTGAATGTTATATGGCAGTGTTTATGTTTTATAAGGCTGAAAAAGCTGATTAAGCTGTCGCATTAAAGTAGTCAAGTTAAGAAAAATAATTGTGGGGGGCTTAACTGATTGTCTTTATCTTAAAAAAATATGCCATTTAGACTGAGCAAAATCTGCTTAATTTTTTACGTGATCAATCATCAATAAATCTTGCGTTATCATCATTTTGATTGAGTACGGTATGATTTTAGATAAAAAGCAAAACTTTTCTTTAAAGCCACTGAGTGTGGCGTGTTTATTGACCATGAGTATCTCAGGCTGTTCATCGGGTTCAGGCTCTCAGTCAAGCACGGTTCAAGTCACTGATGTGTTGGGGGCAGAAAATGTCAGCCAAGAAGATCAACCGACTACAAATGAAGGCATTGGCAGCGGAGTAGAGCAACCTGTCGCACCATCTGCACCCATTACCGATCAACCTCCTGTGAATTTAGAGCTAGATCATGGCGATGTATCATCCAATGGTGGTGGTTTGAGTGGTGGCAGTACAGATCATGGCAATACATCACCAACTGAAGATTCACTTTTAGACAGCAATGATGCTGTACCTAGCGATGATGCTACCGTTTTAGAAAATAATGATGTCAATCAGCCTGATACGATACCTACACTTGAATCACCTCCGTCAGAAGCAGAGCAACCTGTCGATGTGGTAGCTCCACCTGCAGTAGAGCCTGCTTTAACCGACACCGTTTTGGTCGATAGTGCAATTCAAGATATTGAAGTACCACAAGATACATCTGAAGTTGAGATGGGTAGTACGATTCAAGAACTTGAACCCTCACAAAACACTTTAGAAGTCGAAACAGGCAGTGCATTTCTTGAAACGAAGGCAATTTAACCATCACAGGCAACTATTCGATGCAGATTGCTGCAGATCAGCAGCAACATGCGGGTTTTAAAGCACGTTTTGGCAATTTGCTGACGGTAACGGGAACCGCCAATTTGGCAGGGACTTTGAACCTGTTTGATGAAGTGCCACTTGATCAGCCACTTATTACTGCACAAGGTTCACAAACTACCGTATTACGTGCGCAACAAGGCGTACAGCGTGAGTTCGATGCTTATCGCTCAAGCAATCCATTATTTGAGTTGACACAAGTTAGTTATCGTCCTGAACTGAATGCAACGGGCGAGCCTGTACGTGCGGCAGATACAATCAATACCGATGTGGTGATTACGGCAAAGCGTAAATCGACTGAAACGGTGGCGGCTCTTGCTGCTGAACTTGAAGGACGTACTCAGGTTGCCCGTAATTTAGATGTAGTTTTAGCAAGTCTTGATCAGAAACAACAGTTAGAAACGCTGGAAGATGCTGAAAAAGTTTTTGCCAATCGCTTATTTAACAATTTTGCTCAAACTATACGTTATAGCAATGCTGCTGAAAGTACAGTTTCTACGCAGGCATTGAATCAACTGTTTCATCAACTTGATCCAAGTTTTTATGCCAATACCGTTTTAAATGTCGCAGAAGAAAGCAGCAAGCAAGAACGTCAGTTTGCACAGCGTTTGGCAACCGCACAACCCAAACAGCTTTGGTTTTCGGGTGATTACCAAAGTTATGATATGGATTATGTCGGCTTAAATAGTGAGCGCCGTAGTCATCATCAAGGTGTTGGTGTGGCAACAAAACTGGCAGGGATGACCTTGGCAGCGCAGGCCGATTTCAGTCAACTGAACTTAGATGATGCCGTACAAACAGGCTCAAAAAATAGCAGTCAGAGCAAAGCCTATGCACTAACTATGGGGACAGCACAGCAGCTTAATCGTGATTTAAGTGTCGCGGCATGGTTAAAAGGCATGCAGGTGGATGTTGACGCGCAGCGTGGTCATGCTCAAGCACAAAAAATACAGTTTGATGGACAAATGTATGCCGCAGGTTTGCGTCTAGATTATAGCTATCCACTCAGTCAAAAAATGCAGATTCAACCGTATTTAGACGCTTCGTTCCAACATTATGTTCATGCCGAACAAACTCAGCAGGATGGTGTCAACAGCTTAGATGATTTGGTGATGCAGCGCTGGAATTTTGGTGCAGGTTTGCAAGCCAATTACCAGTTGAATCCAGCATGGCAATTGCAAGGCAGCTTGTATTACAGCCAACCGATTCAGGAAAAAGCATATTTAGATACCCATTATGTAGGCACAGCGGAGAAACTGAAGTTTGATGCATGGCATGCCGATCAAGGTCAATATCATGCTGCCTTAGGTTCACAACTTCACTTTGGACAACATAGTTTTCTCAATTTGAATTATGAATATAGCGGGCGATCACATAGCGACAGTCATCCGGTACAGTTGGCGGTAACGACTCGATTCTAATTGATCGTTTTATTCATGAGAAAGTCATGAAAAAGCGTAGATTTGCGTATGAATGAGAAGTTTGAATCTTGATTGAAACAGCCATGTAGATAAATCTGCATGGCTGTTTTTTAGATCACAGTCAAATGGACTGAGTTTTAGACCGCATAGCGACTCATTAAAGTCAGTGGTGCTTTGGACTGTAAATAATCGGCAGGAATAAATACGATATTGGCAGCGTGTTGCTGTGCTGCATCAATAATATGGTTGATCACATCGTCTGTGGCTTGTGCGCTGTCAGGTGCGTGCGCTTGATCTAGATAAATTCGTTGCTGGTCGGTATCGACCCAACCTGTCTGCATGTAGCCTTGTTGAACATATAAAGTATCGACATTATTTTGCAACACTGCCTGATAAATTTGCTGCAGATCGGTCACAACACGGTCACTGGCATAGAGTTCATCCAGTTGCTGCGCATGTTGCTGATGCAATTGTTGTTGATGGCTTTTTAGCTCGGTCTGAATACTGTCAATAATGTGTTGTGCGCTGCCTTGTTCTAGCTGAGTGACGTTATCTACACTGAAAATAATGGCATTGGGTTGGTCGCAAATAGATTCATAAAAACTGATATTGCGTCGATCACCCACAATGACCAAGCCCAATGGCTCACTGGCACGTACAGTTTACACATTTTTATCGACACGGTTTAAAAACTCTTTGAGTAAACGGTCTTCATTGGCGGCTGTGGCACGTTCTGCACCGCTGGTGCTATATAAGTTATCATTTTGAACAGGAAATGCACCATGTGGCAGTCGTTCATTCAAGTCGCTGTCATCTACAGAAAACTCATGGATTACACGATCATTGGAGGCCTTAATCAGACGTCCAACTTCACGACTGATCACTACCACATAGTATTGCACTGCATAAGATAGCTCACGAATAAAATCACGCACTGAAAATTGTTGATCAATCACAATACGTTCTTGGGTAGGGAATGGCAGACGCAGTACTTGTGCACTGTCGGCTGTGGCAAAAATAGCCAGACTGTCTAAATGGTAGTTGGGATTCAAATCTTTGGTTTGATGATGAATCTGTTCTAAAATTTGTGCCACCAGACGTTTGTCATAGTCTGCCAACAGGCGTTCTTCGAGTTGTTTAAGTTGGTTTTTAAGAGCAATCACATCTTGCTGATTGTCTGGAAAGGTACGATGTGTGGGTAGAAATAAGCTGACTGCAGGTTGTGCCTGCACATTTTTAAGTTGGTTGAGGGTGTCTGTTAAATTAAGCATGTTGGAATTCCTCTTTTAATGAAAATAAGAACAACCAAATGCTTGAGCAAGATAAAACTCAAAGTACTGCTTTATACTTCACTCAAGTCAGTTTTAGTCAGCATCTACAACATTTTGCTACCGTGCTAAGTGCTGCATAAAATGCCGAATAGCATTGTATAAAAGCTGACAAAACAACATTTTCGGTTGTTCAAGTCTGAAAAAAACGAAATAAAAAACTAAAAATAGAAAAGATAAAAAATAAGCAAAAACAGCATAACAAGGAAAGTTATTCAATCGCCTGCTTTTGAATAGAGAAATACCTGAAAAATGTAAGGGATTATGAGACCTTGGTAATTTTGTAAACTGTGTATAAAAAAGCAGTGCCGAGGCACTGCTTTTGGGTTTCTCAATTGCGATTCGCAATTACATATTCGGGTAATTCGGACCACCGCCACCTTCAGGTGTTACCCAAGTGATGTTCTGTGATGGGTCTTTAATGTCACAAGTCTTACAGTGAACACAGTTGGCTGCGTTAATCTGGAAGCGTTTTGAACCATCATCATTTTCCATGATTTCATAAACACCCGCAGGGCAGTAGCGCTGTGCAGGCTCATCCCATTTAGGTAAGTTTACGTTCACTGGAATAGAGGTATCTGTCAACTTTAAGTGTGCTGGCTGATTTTCTTCATGTACGGTATTCGATACAAACACTGAAGATAAACGGTCAAAAGTCAGCTTGCCATCTGGTTTTGGATAGTTCGGTTTAAAGCTGGTTGCATCTACAGTTTTGAGTGCGCTGAAATCAGGCACTAAATCATGCAAAGTAAATGGTACTTTAAACACGTTCTGGTCGATAAAGTTAAACGCACCACCCATCCATTGACCAAACTTATGCATTGCAGGGCCAAAGTTACGTGCGCTATAAAGTTCTTCTTTCAGCCAGCTGTTGTTGAATTTTTCAGTGTAAGCCGTTAGCTCTTTCACAAAGAAATCTTCGCCTTCAGTTACGCGAGCAATCGCCAAGTCACCGCCTTTTGCGACACCTGCAGCAATCGCTTCAAATACTGCTTCACCGCAAAGCATGCCAGACTTCATGGCGGTATGAGAGCCTTTGATTTTGGCAAAGTTTAAGAAGCCTGCATCATCACCAATTAAAGAACCACCTGGGAAGGTGAATTTTGGCAATGAGTTAAAGCCACCTTTGGTCACAGCACGTGCACCATAAGAAATACGCTTGCCGCCTTCTAGATACTGTTTAATTAGAGGGTGAGTTTTCCAGCGCTGCATTTCCATAAATGGATACATGTGTGGGTTGGTATACGACAAGTCCACAATCATACCCAAAGTCACTTGGTTGTTTTCTGCGTGGTATAACCACCAACCGCCTGAAGAACCTGTTTCACTTAATGGCCAGCCTGCACCGTGCATGACTAAACCTGGTTTGTGTTTTGCAGGGTCAATTTCCCAAAGTTCTTTAATACCAATCCCGTAGTGTTGCGGATCGGCATCTTTATCCAAATTGAATTGCTGGATTAAACGCTTACCTAAATGACCACGACAGCCTTCTGCGAAAATGGTGTATTTGGCATGTAGTTCATAACCCGGTGTGAAGTTATGCGTTGGCTCGCCATCTTTACCAATGCCCATGTCACCAGTTTGGATGCCTTTAACCGTACCATCGGCATGGTAAAGAATTTCAGATGCCGCAAAGCCAGGGAAAATAGAAACTTCTAATTCTTCGGCTTTTTGACCTAACCAACGCACCACGTTGCCTAACGAGATCACGTAGTTACCATCGTTATGCATGGTTTTAGGCACCATCCAATGCGGTGCTTGCTGAGCTTTTTCAGGTGACATCAAGAAGAAAGTTTTATCTTCAGTCACAGGCACATTTAAAGGCGCACCTTCTTCTTTCCAGTTAGGAAATAACTCGTTGATGGCGCGAGGCTCAAGAATTGCACCCGAAAGGATATGCGCACCAACTTCAGAGCCTTTTTCGACCACACAAACGGACAGATCATTTAAATTGTTTTCAATTGCAAGTTGACGAATTTTGATCGCAGCAGAAAGACCCGCAGGGCCTGCGCCTACGATGACTACGTCAAACTCCATCGATTCACGTTCGATGTGTTCCATGTAGGACTCCTCATATAATTGAAGGTGGCAACCGCATCAAGCAACGGTGCTGCCATGAGTATTTTTAGTTGCCAGACACAAATTTAATCGTGTCTTTTACAGTATGGGTAAGTATTGTGAGCTAGTATAGTTTTAAACCGAGTCTTAGCCAATTGGCTGAATCGTATTATTTTTCCGTCAGTAAGGTACTGCAGCATGAAGCATGACGATAATTCAATCAAACCGACAGAAAATGTAGCTACGGCTGATAATAAAAATTTAATGCACATTGCACAATATATAAAAACTGGACAGTCAGGTCACAAAAGATCAATCCCTCCTTTGGAGCAATGGCATCCAAAGCATTGTGGGGCAATGGATTTGCTGGTCAAAGCCAATGGAGAATGGTGGCACGAAGGTCAATTGATCAAACGTCAGGCATTGGTTGATCTGTTTTCTAGTGTGTTATGGAAAGAGCAGGGCAAGTTTTATTTAAAAACCCCAGTGGAACAAATTGAAATCCAGGTAGAAGATGAGCCTTTGTTCATCAATCAGGTTGATGTGGTCGAAATCGGACAGCAAAATTATATTCAACTTATCACTACACATCAGGATATTGTGATTGTTGATGCCGAGCATCCTATTTTTATGCGTGAATATGCAGGTGAGCTGCGTCCTTATGTGCATGTGCGTTTTGGTATTAATGCCCTGATTCAGCGTGCGGCTTTTTTACATTTGGTGGAATTGGGCGAGCTGAGTGAAAATGCGCAGGGCGAAACGATTTTATCGTTGAAAAGTGGTGATTTGCACTTGCATTTAAGCAGCTGAGGTTTAAGCTTTATTCATCCCATTTTGTATTGCTGAATCTCTTGCTATGACAGCCATTCATCCTGTTTCTCCCTTAAATCAAGCCATGCCAAAAGCACAAGCCAGTGCGCCAATTGGTATTTTTGATTCGGGCATAGGAGGCTTGTCAGTTGCCATTGAAATTGCAGAATATTTGCCCAATGAGCGCATCCTTTATTATGCCGATACTGCACATGTGCCGTATGGCCCACGTGATGATCAAAATATTCGAGAACTCACTGCAGCTGCAATCGAATGGTTATATCGACAAGGTTGTAAAGTTGCGGTCGTGGCGTGTAATACTGCTTCTGCTTTTAGTCTAGATTATCTGCGCGATCATTACGGCGAAGATTTTCCCATTATTGGTTTAGTGCCTGCTTTAAAGCCTGCCGTATTAAATAGCCAAAGCAAAACTGTGGCTGTACTTGCGACGCCTGCGACTTTTCGCGGACAACTTATTAAAGATGTGATGCAGCGTTTTGCGATTCCTGCTCAAGTGCAAGTCTTGAATGTCACCAATCTAGATTTAGTGCCTTTTGTTGAGCAAGGGGCGCAAATGAGTGAGGCATGTTTAAGTTCCTTACAGCAGAGTTTGCAACCTGTGGTCGATCAGGGCGCGGACTATTTGGTGCTCGGTTGTACCCATTATCCTTTCCTAAAACCTGCGATTGAGTCCATTTTTGGTCAGAAACTGACATTAATTGACTCAGGAATTGCCGTTGCGCGTCAAACTTCCCGCATTTTAATTAAAAATGAGTTATTATTTGAACAAAGTTTGGCAGATACTTTACAAATTGCGTGTTATGTCAGCGGGAACAATGCAGAACAATTAAAGCCCGTGTTGCAGCATCTTATTCCAGGCAATATTTCTTGGAGTATCGCAAATGTGAGTACTGTGGACTGACTTTAAGATAATTTTTTTATGATTGGGGAAAGGCATTACAAGTAGACGGTGACCGACTTGTAATGGCAATAGGAGAGGGGAAACCAATGCTCGATAAGCGCTATCAGGTCTTTATCTCGACGTCTGGGGCAGATATGCAGCCAGAACGAGTGATCTTGGCACAAACATTGGTGGGAATGGGTTTTTTTTCGTGGGGTTTAGAACAACGTACCCCACTCAGCACTGCATTTGCACGCCGTCAAATTGATGATTGTGATTATGTGGTGATTCTATTGGGCAGCCAGTACGGTGAGCAATCGGTGTCGGGCGTGGGGTATATGCATTTAGAGTATATTTATGCAGTCACCAAGCAAAAGCCGATCATTGTATTTATGCACGAAGACCCAGATTCACGTGATTCATCTTTACATGATGAAAAACCTGAATTGCGTGAAAAATTCAAAGAGTTCCGTAAATTATTACAACAAGAAGTCGATCAGGTGTTTAGCTACCGCACTCTGCGTGATTTAGAGCTTGCTGTCCGCTTTAATATGTCGCAAATGCTAGAACGTTATCCGACTTCTGGTTGGGTGCGCCCGCAAAATACACAAGCTTTGCATGATGAAATTGAACGTTTAAAAAGTAAGTTACGTCAGCTGGAAACCGATGTGGGACAGCGCGAAGCAGACCCGTTTCTAAGCGTATCTAAAGTGTCGATGAATGAATCATATCGTTTTGAATATCGCATGCATGCCTATCAGGATGGTAACTTTAGAGAGCTGAAAGTTGAGCGAAGTTTAAGTTGGGCGCAGTTGTTGGCAATTTTAGGCAATACTTTTATTCATCCAACCCCTGAAGAATATTTTTCGAAACGCATGAATGAATATTTGAATGAAACTGGTTTGGAGGATGCACGTCGGATCATGCCACGTGCGCATGCAGTTGCACGTGCCCAAATCAATATTCGGGCCTTGCATCAGATTAAAATGCAAATGCGTCAAAATGACTGGATTGTGCAGGCGGGGCGTGATGATCGTCAGCGGATGTTGTGGCAAACCACGGCAAAAGCGCAAAAACTTTTAGAGAGCAATTTGCTAGATACCGATCGGGTTTATTCATTTAAAACACCGTATTAATCTCTCAATACAGAGTGAAAAAACTGTTAAAGTAGTCGGGCTCAATCATCAGACACGAGGGCTGGATGTTGTCTACAGCAAAACCCAAAGTAACCGTTCTTTTAGCCAATTTAGGTACGCCTGATGAACCGACTGCAGCAGCGGTTCGCCGTTTTTTAAAGCAGTTTTTATCCGATCAACGGGTGATTGAAATTCCAAAACCGATTTGGCAAATCATTTTGAACTTATTCATTTTGCCATTTCGTCCTAAGCGTGTTGCACATGCTTATGCCATGGTCTGGCAGCAAGATTCACCGATGCGGGAAATTTTGTTGCAACAGGTTGATGCTTTAAAACAGCAGTTATTGCCGCTATATCCTGAGTTTGAATTGAATATTCTACCGGTAATGACCTATGGCAATCCGGGTATTCAACAGGCTTTGGCAGCTTTGAGTCAAAATCCTCAAGATCACGTGATTTTGTTCCCTTTATTTCCACAATATTCGGCAACTTCGACTGCACCTTTATATGATGCCGTTGCCAAATGGGTGCCACAGCAGCGTAATTTGCCAGGCTTATCCATCATTCGTGATTATTATCAGCATCCTTTATACATTCAGGCGTTGGCGCAAAGTGTGCGTGAATTTCAAGCCGAGCATGGTGTGGCAGAAAAATTATTGATGTCGTTTCATGGCATTCCACAGCCGTATGCCGATAAGGGTGATCCGTATGCAGAGCGTTGTCGGATCACGGCCAAATTGCTTGCCGATGCTTTAAATTTAAATGATGATCAGTGGGCAATTAGCTTCCAGTCACGTTTTGGCAAACAAGAATGGGTCAAACCCTATACCGATGTCTTACTTGAAGAATGGGGACAGCAGGGCGTGAAGTCGGTGCAAATTATGAGTCCTGCTTTTTCTGCAGATTGTCTAGAAACGCTAGAAGAATTAGCGATTCAAAATTCAGAGCTGTTTTTGCAGGCAGGCGGCGAGCAATATGCCTATATTCCTGCCTTAAATACCCGTGCCGATCATTTGGATTTGCTCAATCATTTACTTCAGGCTAATCTTGAGGCTTTAAAGCTTCAGCTCGCCTGTTAAATTTTGAGGTCTAGACCTATGTTGCAAGTCAAAATTGTTCCCGTCACCGCTTTTCAGCAAAACTGTTCAATTGTTTGGGATGCAGAAAGCAAAGAAGCAGTTTTGATTGATGCGGGTGGTGAACCTGAAAAATTAAAAGCCGAGGTAGAAGCTTTGGGTTTAACGGTAAAAGCCTTATGGCTAACGCATGGACATTTAGACCATGCGGGGGCTGTTGGTGCGTTGCAACATTACTGGAATGTTCCTGTGATTGGTCCACAGAAAGAAGATGCTTTTTGGTTAGATCAACTGCAAGAAGTGTCTGCACGTTATGGTTTTCCTATCCCTGAACAAGTCACGGTTACACAGTGGTTAGAGGGTGGTGAAGTGCTGCAATTGGGTCAAGAAAGCTTTGAAGTGCGTTATGCACCAGGGCATACCCCAGGCCATGTGATGTTTTATAATGCAAAATATGGCGTCTTGTGGACAGGCGATGTGCTATTTAAAGGCTCGATTGGACGCACCGATTTTCCACGTGGGAATCATCAACAATTGCTAGATTCAATTCAGCGCGAATGTTTTAGTTTGCCCGATGACACTCAGTTTATTTCGGGGCATGGTCCCATCAGTACCATTGGATTTGAAAAACAGAACAACCCTTTTGTGGCGGGGCAAGCAGGTTAAAAGCAGTGTGTATTTATGCTTTAAGAAAAAGTCAGCAGTCGCTGACTTTTTTATTTGCGAAAGGGATTATTTAGCATTTGTTTGCTTTCAATTGCAAACAGCATTGTAAAAATTGTCAGTAATATGCCTATGCACAGCATGAGTGAGTCATGCGCATACAGTCCAAAGCCTAAACTGCTGGTAGAGAGTAAAATACACAGCATTACAATTCCTTTTAACATGATTTCCATGGTGAGATGTTCCTAAGTTATTTTTGCTTTCTTTATTGTTATGTGCAGTGACGAAGTCACGAACAGTGCAAAGTATAACCTGTGCTATTTCTGCTGAAAGCAATTATAGAACAACTAAATTTTGAATAATTTTTCTAAAAATGTGAAAAATTCCATGAAACTGCGTGTAGTTTTAGGCAATATTTGGCGTGGAAATTTATTGCTTATTCTTCAGAATTTTCTGCTTGAGGCGCGTCCTGCGTTGGCAGTCTGTATTCATCATTTGCCCATGCACCTAAATCAATGAGCTTGCAACGTTCGGAACAAAAAGGACGAAATGGATTGTTTTCCCATTGCGAAGGTTCGCCACAACGTGGGCAAGGAAAAGTGCGTGGCATGATCAACTCCAAATGAAAAATGCAGGATTGGATTAGGCAAATAGCACCTGACTTGGTAGACTTGTGCTGAATTTTGTAAGTTTGATCTGATTATGCCAATTCGTCAATTTCAAGCACAGCGTATGCATGCCCCTCGTGATTTTCAAGCCATTGCCAATGAATCGGTTTGTGTAGAAATTGGGGCTGGAAAAGGTAAACACGCCTTATTGTTTAGCGGGCAGCATCCTGAGCACAAGTTGATTGCAATTGAGCGCACCCGTGAAAAATTTTTGGCGATGCAAAAACAGCATCAGCTTGAAGGTCAGCAGAACTTACAGATTGTTCATGCCGATGCCATTCCATGGATTGTGCATGCTTTATTTCCTGCTCAAGTTGAGCAATTCTTTATTTTATATCCGAATCCAGAACCGCATAATGCCACCCAGCGTTGGTTGAATATGCCGTTTTTTGAGTTTTTATTGTCGCGTTTAAAAGCAGGCGGCAGTATTACTTTAGTAAGTAATATTCCTGAATATATTGCAGAAGCACAGCAACAGCTGATTGAAGTGTGGAAATTGCCATTTATTCAGCAGGATGTTCCAGTAGATTCAGCACGCACTCACTTTGAAATCAAATATTTAGCACGTGGTGAGCGTTGTCAGGAACTGCTGATCACCAAACCTGCGGCTTATACAACCCGTTTTGATGATTTTCAGCCTTTGCAAGGACAGCAGCCAACTTTAACACCTGCTGCAGTTGAGGCGAAAGTTTCTGCAGACTCAAGTGCAACAACTGAGTAAACAGGCATGAAACAGCGCATTGCAATTATAGGAGCAGGACCAGCAGGGCTAATGGCTGCCGAAGTGCTGAGTCAGTATGCCTATGATGTGCATGTCTATGAGCAAAAACCTTCCGCGGCACGTAAGTTTTTGATGGCGGGTAAAACAGGTCTGAATATTTCACATGCCGAACCGATTGCACAATTTGTTCAGCGTTATGATCAGACGGAATGGTTGGCGCCGTGGATTCAACAATGGGATGCGGCTTGGATTCAAAACTGGATGCAGAGTTTAGGGATTCAGTCTTATGTAGGTTCATCGGGGCGGATTTTCCCACAAGAAATGAAAGCCGCACCTTTGCTACGCGCATGGTTAAAACGCTTGGTTGATGCAGGCGTGCAGTTTCATTATCGGCATCAGGTCTGTGATTTAAATAATAATCAACTCAGTATTCAAAATCTAAGTACAGGTCACATTGAACAACAGCAATTTGCCGCCATTGTGATGGCATGTGGGGCAGTGTCGTGGTCGAAATTAGGTAGCGATGGTGCATGGCAGCGTTGGTTATCTGCCAATGAAATTCAGCCTTTCCAAGCCAGCAATGCAGGGGTGGAATGTCACTGGTCTAACTATATGCAGCCTGTTTTTGGGCAACCTTTAAAACGTGTACAAGCATGGGTGAGCGGTGCTGAACCGAGCATGGGCGATATTGTGATTAGCCATTATGGTTTGGAAAGTGGCTTAATTTATAAGCAAGGGCGCGCGTTGCGTCAGTTGCAGCAGGCACATCTACCGCTGCAGTTACAACTGGATTTGTTGCCCGATTTAACCATTGAGCAACTCTGCCAAAAGTTACAACCTTCCAAAAAACAGTCTGTAAGCAATATTTGGCGCAAGGCGGGTTTGGATGCCGTGAAGTCTGCAGTCGTGCGTGAGTTGGTGGATAAAGCCCTTTGGCAGCAGCCTATGCAACTAGCGCAGCAGATTAAAAATTTAACGGTACCTTTAAAAGGTTTTCGTCCTATTGAAGAAGCAATTAGCTGCGCGGGCGGAGTTAAACGCGAGGTTTTATCTGCACAATTGCAGTTAAATTCCAATCCACACGTTTTTCTCTGTGGTGAAATGCTGGATTGGGATGCGCCAACGGGCGGCTATTTGCTGACTGCCTGTTTTGCTACAGGACGCGCTGCCGCTGAAGGAGTGCATCAGTATTTACAGCAGCGTCCGTAAAACACGTTATTCATCAAGTTGTGGATATTGCCCACGCCAATGTTCTAGTTGTTGCTGCGCCTGTAGCAAGTCTGCTAAGCCTTGCTGACGTTGTTCTTTACTGACAGGATAAGGTGCAGAAGTTGTATTTTGAGTTGCTAGATATTGCGCTTGCTGTTCCCAATAATGACTCATTAGGCCTTGAATATAACGCCCTTGCGGTGTCTTTAAATCCAGTTCTTTGAGCATACTCAAGGCAGATTGAATGTTGTCCTGCAGGCGATTTTGTGCAAATGCAGCATCGAGTTGTTGGCTTTCATGCAAGCGTTCTAACTCATCTTCCAAATCATTGCTCATTTGGTCATGGCGTTGTTCATAATCCATCAGCAATTGAATATCATGCGGGTCATCCGCAGTCATTTCAAAGGGCTGAATCGCGGCTTGCTCGACCTGAGTTTGCATGATTTGATCTTCAGGGCTGAGTTTGTCTGCATGTTCTACTTTGCTGCGCTCGCAAGCGCTGAGGGAGAACGCCAAAAAAATTGTTAAGGGAGCAATCGCGTGTTTAAAGGTTATTTGCATTTATTTGCTCCCTCTCATTCAACTTTTTGATAGACATACACATGTGTGCAATAGGGAAATTCAATTTCATCTTGCACATGCTTATTCGTATATTCTAATACTAATTGTTCAAATTGTGTTTTGAGTTGTTGTTGCTGTTCAGTTGGCATTGCAGCAATGAAACTGGTCGAAAGCAAACGCTTAGACACGACTTGTTCAACTGTACCAACATGCGTGTGATGAAATTTCTGCTCGTGAGTAAGTTGGAATAAATCTGTATCGGTAAATACCTGACGCCAGTCCTGATTGTGAAAACGCGGTGTATCGCCCTCAAAAGGCAAAATCATCTGTGCCAGTGCATTCACCCAATTGACCGAAATATCACGTTGATTCCAAATTAACAGCAAATAACCTTGAGGTTTTAAGATTCGGTGAATTTCCTTTAAACTTTGTAGGTTGGCAAACCAATGAAAAGATTGTGCACAGCTCACCAAATCTGCACATTGATCGTGCAGTGGTAATTGCTCACTTCGTGCCTGAATTGTCGCAACTTGCGGGTAAAGTTGCTTTAATTCGGCTAACATACTGGCAATCGGATCTACCGCTATAAGCTCAGTTGTCAGTTTGAGCAAATGTGGCAGGAACTTTCCTGTACCAGAACCTAGGTCTACCATATTGCTATTCAGTGGAACTTGGAGCTGATCTTGCAGGAAAATATCAATTTCTTGCGGGTAACTGGGGCGAACTTGTTAATATAGGTTTGCCCCTAAAACAAAGCCTTGTTGTGCGGCAGGGTGTAGAGATTGTGTCATATTTTGCGATTTTTAATCTGCTGTGCATCTATAAAATAACATATTCACTTTTGAACTTGTGTACAGTGTAATCAGGTTTAAAGTAACGGTTTAATTCAGCGCCTTGGCGTCGGTGTGGGAATGGATAAACACATAATTTTTGAAGACGGACATATCCGCGCTATTTTCATGAAAGGCTCATCTCAGGAGCTGATTTTTTCTTTTGGCGATTTAATTACACGGGCCAAAGGAACGTCTATTAATGCCGAAAAATCACTGGAAAAGTTTCATTTTAATGTGATTGGGGTCATGCCTAAGGAAAAATCATGGTTTCCTGAAGCTTCTATGCGTGCCATGTTGGCAGCCATTCAAGACCTGATTGCCCCGTTTAAAATTCGAGTGGGCTATGGCGGCTCAATGGGCGGCTATGCAGCAATTAAATATTCCAATTTGCTGGATTTAAACCGTATTGTGGCTTTGGTGCCGCAGTATTCAATTGACCCTGAAGATATTCACGACCCACGCTATAACATGTTTTATCATGCTGACTTAAATGCCAATATGCGCATTCAAGCGCAAGATGTATCGGCACACCGTGAATATATTGTGGTCTATGACCAATATTATCCTGAAGATCGTGGGCATTATTTAAAAATTCAGCCTTTAATTCCGCATTTACATACCTTACATTTGCCATTTACAGGGCATGATGCAATTGCGATTTTAGCCAACTCTGAATTACTGAATGACTTTTTAACCCATCCTTTTGATGCGCCGTTCTTTTACCAAAAAATTCGCAAGGTGAAAAAGAACAGCAAGTTTTACTATCGTAAAGTGATTGAAAATGTCTTGCCGAATCATCGTTGGTCTTTAGGTCGTATTTTAAAATACAATAACTTACAGCTAGACAGTAACTTCTTTGATGCCAAGTTAAAACAAAACCTGATTCGCTCTTTGCTTAGTAATAAACAGGTCGATCAGCACGATTTAAACAAACTTGGCTTACAAATTCAGTTGCCGTATGAAAATCGTAATGTCTTGCTCGACCATTTTGGTCATGGTTTGGTATTTAACATCATCAGCCAAAAAATTGAGAGCTATGCCGCACATGCGATTGCTTTGAACCATAAATTCCTGATTCCGATTTATGCAAAGTGCAGTGGTTTGGTGCAAATTTATCTGAATGATGAACGCTATTTAATTAGTATGAATGATCGTCATGTCATGAAACTATGCAAGGAACAAGATGCGCTTGCTGCAGGCATGCACCCCTTAATATTGAAAAAATATAGCGACTATTTTGTGTTGAGCTATAAAGATTTGAACCTGAGCAGTGATGAGTTTGGCGGCAATGACTTTGTGGAAGATTTGCCAGATACTGCCAAATTTACCCTAGAACTGGAACAGTAAGCTGCAAAGTTTGATCCATGATTTAGATGGTTTAAACTTTAGACACTTGTATTGTTTTGCCATTGGGCTAAGATGATCTTAAAACATGGTTTTGTTGATCATTCCAAGGGTAGTATGTATGACCAAGTTGTTGATGCCTGCTGTGCTTGTTTTGCTGTCCAGTTTCATTTTATCTGCGACTTTATTTGTAGATGCGCCTGAGCCGAAGGCTTATCTATTTTTCGCTTTAGGTTTGTTTGTATTGTTGGGATTAGGCGCTTATGTATTCCGACAAGTTCAAAAATCGATACGCTATCACATGAATAAGCCTGCAGATTAAATGCAGGCTTTTTTATTTGCACTGAGTTATTTTTGTGCTTTTCAAGCAAACCAATAAAATAAATCAAAAAAATTATAGCTTGATCACTTTAATTTCTTCTTCAGCCTCTGCATTTGGTGCAGCCTGAGTCTGTGCTTCTTGAGTAGGTGCGGCAATGGTGGCTGCAGGGGCGATATTCTGCGAAGGCGCGCTTAATGGTGCTTGATAGATAGGTACGGCATGATCACTTTGTCCCGTAATCACTTCTTTGGTTTCCTGAATTTTAGTATTTACATTGTTGGCCAGTTGCTGCCCGGTATGTTTGGCTTGAGCCGCACCCTGACTGCCTAATTGCTTGGCGTTGTCTAAAGCTTGATGTGCGGATGGGCGAATTTTTTCAATACCTTTTTCGGTTACTTCACCAACTTTTTGTGCAGCCTGAATCACACCTTCCTGAGTTTTATATGCCCAAACATGCAAGAGGTTTGGATTGTCTGCATAAGGCTGAATTGGTTTGTTGCTTTGAGGTTGCGTATCACTACTTTGTGCCCACACTGAAGCACTACTGAGCAATAGTCCAATACAAATGCTGATATTGATCTTTTTCATTGTGCTGTGCCTCTTAGGATGCTGAATACTGGTCGTTGAAAGGTTTTGAATAGAATGTACTGCATTGTATAAAGCCTAGATGATCTGCAGTGTTTATTTTTCGCAAGTATGATGTATTTTTAGGTGAAATTTACAGTGATTGAAACTTTAAAATATTTGAAATTATGGCAGCATTTCAGGCTTAAAGAAGAAGACCCACATAAAATTGTGGGTCTTGTTACTCTGGAGAGTTTTTAAAGCAGGGCAGCAATGGCTACACTGCTTTTATCATCTTAGTTTGAAATATCAAGTGATGCTGCATTTATATTGAAAGTCCAACAATCTTGCTACATCAAGATACATTCAAAGCTGTTTTTAGCTTAGTTGCATTGTGCAAGCGCATCTTTATGAAAATGGTTGCGTAGGGTAATAAAGTTTTTTTGCACGGTTGCATCATGTAAGTCAAAGTTAGTTGCTGTGCTGGTTCCATCTTGTGCAAATGTTGCAGAACCAGCTGAAATTAATGCATTGCCTTTAAATGCCCATTGTTCAATAGAACGACCTGCTTGCAGTGTGCCTGTAAATTCGATCACGCATTTATCAATAAATTTTGTGAGTTTGGCGCTGTTATTGACAGTGTCTGGGTAAACTTCAATATTTTTCACTTCTTGTAAAACACCTGCTGTGAGCTGTGGAATGACAGGTGCAGAAGTACACGCACTAAGAGAAAGGCAAGTTAAACCCGATAAAATGAGTGTTTTAAGTTTCATAAGCTTGTTTTCTTGTTGAGTGTTGTTAGGTTGAGTATAGGGAATCTGAAGTGAAATGCCTACAGATTAATGATTCCAATCTTGTGAACGAATACGTCCAGTTTGATAGTAGATAGAAACCAACTCTATAAAGTTTTTAAAATCCAAGTTTTCAGTCAAAATTCGATTTATTGATTGCCAATCCACCTCTGAACGTCGTCGAGCTGGCAAAAGGATTTCACTTTCTGTTGGATTTTCTGGGTTGAGTAAAATTACACCTATACCATGTAAAGCTGAAAGCATACGCAGTTCTTCTTCAACTTCATTTGTTGAAATAGAGGTTGCTACTAGGTAGCCCTCATTTGCCCAACTGGAATTACTGACTGCTTGGAAAAAGCTACTTCGGATATTTGAGCCTGTTAATTCTTTTTTTACTTCAAATGACCATAAACGCACATTTTGTCCAGAACCATGTTTAACACAAGTTCTTATTAATTCATGCCATTTTTTATCAATGGGTTGCATTGCAACAATATCGGGGTGTAACCATTGATTGCCGTTTTGACCACGATTATTGGATGATTTCTTTTCGTCGATTCTCAAGCTGAAAAGTTGTAGTTCTTTTGATAAATATTCAATTAGTACAGGATATAAATCATATTCTGAAAGGATTTTAGTGGTGAGTGTTGAAATAACTTCTTGTTGGTCATCGAAATCAGCAGGCTCATTTTGAGTATCTATTTTTAAACTGTTCGATATGATATTAGGATCATACCAATATAAGCGTGGTCGCGGTTTGTCTTGTAATTGTATGAGGGGTTCAGCTTTTAAAATAGCATTTTTATGAGCGCCAATTTCAGCGACAATTTGATTAATCAATTCAGCATCCGTACTAAAACGAGGGTTATTGCGTTTTTCTAAGTAATCTTGAGGGTATAAGTTTAGGATTGCTTCTGCAATTTTACGTGCTGTAAACTTTTGATTAGGATTTGATTTTAAAAATGCTACGATTTTTTGTGGTTGTGATAATTTCATTTTCATCAATATGTAAAAACCCCACTATCAAAATAGCGGGGTTTCTTTTAATTTACAAGTAATTAAGACTTTAGTGCTGCAACACACTTACATCTGCAACACGTGTAAATAAATCACGTAACTGCGCGAGTAAACGTAAGCGGTTGGCTTTCAACTCAGCATCATCAGCCATTACCATCACACTGTCAAAGAAAGCATCAATAGGCGCACGTAATGCAGCCAATTGAGAGAGTGCAGTGGTGTAGTCTTTTGCTGCCAATAACGGCTCAACCACAGGTGTGATTTTTGATAGTTCAGCGAATAATGCTTTTTCTGCATCTTCCACCAAGTTTGCTTCAATGACGCTTCCTTCAGGCGCGGTTTCTTTGGCTAAAATGTTGGCAACACGCTTGTTTGCAGCAGCCAATGCAGCCGCTTCAGGTAAGGCGCGGAAGTGATTTACTGCATTCACACGCTTATCAAAATCTAGTGGCGATTTTGGAGAAAGAGCTTGAACTGCTTGAATCACATCAACAGCAACGCCTTGGTCTTCATATTTCGCACGGTAACGACCTTCAAGGAATGCAACAGCATCCGCTAACGTCTTGTCGTGGTCTTTTAATACATCGCCATAAGCAGCCAAACCTAGCTTAATTAAGTCTTCAATTGAAACATCTAAACCGTTTTCTGTTACAAGGCGCAAAATACCAATCGCAGAACGACGCAATGCAAATGGGTCTTTAGAACCTGTAGGTGCCTGACCAATACCGAAAATACCAGTTAAAGTATCTAGACGATCCGCAAGGGCAATCGTTGTACCCGTTTTGGTTTTAGGCAGAACGTCACCCGCGAATTTAGGTAAATATTGCTCACCTAAAGATTCAGCCACTTCATCATTTTCACCTTCAAGACGTGCGTAGTAAGTACCCGCGATGCCTTGAAGTTCTGGGAATTCACCTACTAACTCAGAAGTTAAGTCGCATTTTGCAAGCAGGGCAGCTTTTTCAGCATCTTCAGCTTTTGCACCCGTAATCGGAGCAAGTGCGACAGCCAGTTTAGCAATACGTTCAGACTTGTTCCACAAAGTACCCAGTTGTGCCTGGAATACCATGTTGGCCAGTTTCTCTTTACGAGAAGCTAATGGCTGTTTCTGGTCTTGCAGGAAGAAGAACTCAGCATCTGACAGACGTGGACGAACCACTTTCTCATTACCTTCAATAATTTGAGTCGGATCTTTAGACTCAATGTTTGAAACGGTAATGAAGTAAGGCTGTAATTTGTTTTCAGCATTCACCAGACAGAAATACTTCTGGTTATCCTGCATGGTAGTGATCAGGGCTTCTTGAGGAACGGCAAGGAAGCGTTCTTCAAAGCTGGCACGTAGTGCAACAGGCCATTCAACCAATGCAGTCACTTCATCACGTAGGTCGCTAGGCACAATTGCAATCGCATTCACTTCATCCGCTAATGCTTTTACTTGCTGATCAATGATCGCTTGACGCTCTTCAAACGACGCAATGACTTTAGCCGCACGTAACGCATCTAAATAGTCATTGGCGTGTTGTAGTCTGATTGCTTCAGGGGCATGGAAGCGGTGACCATAAGTGACATTAGCTGCCTGATGGTCTTGAATCGTTGCTTCAATTACTTGATGATCTTTAAGTAAAACGACCCATTTTACTGGGCGCACAAATTCAGTACGGCTTGCAGCAGAACGCATACGTTTTGCAATTGGCAGGTTGTCCAATGCTGTTTGTAAAATGTGTGGCAATAACGCATCAAGGCTTTGACCTTTCACGTCTTTTAAGTAGCACACTTTTTCAACTTTACCTGCTTGGAATGTAGAGACTTGATCTACCGTAATGCCTTGACCGCGCATAAAGCCTTCAAGGGCTTTGGTTGGTTTGCCTTCGGCATCGTAAGCAGCTTGAACAGCAGGGCCGTCAAAGCGTTTTTGTGTGTCTGCTTGTGCGGCATCGACATTAGCAATTTTAAGTGCCAAGCGACGTGGTGCTGCATAGGCTTCAATTGCATCAAAAGCCAAGCCTGCATCTTTCAAACCTTTTTCAGTTTCTGCAAGTAGTGCATCACGTAAGGTTTTTAAGCTTTTCGGTGGGAGTTCTTCGCAACCGAGTTCAAATAAAACTGTATGTTTAGACATTATTTGCTTTCCTCAGTATTTTGCGCTTTGGCTTCCGCTTCAACCTGTGCTTTTAATTGTGCCAAGACTTCATCGCGTAAATGCGGTTCAGCCATTGGGAAGCCTAATTTTGCACGTGCAGCCACATAACTTTGTGCAATAGAACGTGCCAAAGTACGGACACGTAAAATATAACGCTGACGCTCAGTCACAGAAATTGCACCGCGCGCATCCAAGAGGTTAAAG
The DNA here is from genome assembly GCF_002412355.1 of Acinetobacter sp. YT-02. NCBI lineage: Bacteria > Pseudomonadati > Pseudomonadota > Gammaproteobacteria > Moraxellales > Moraxellaceae > Acinetobacter > Acinetobacter sp. YT-02. The sequence continues at coordinate 19,383 of NZ_NOZT01000007.1, read as the reverse complement.
CAGTGAGATGCTTTAATCACTTGCTCATAAGCAGGTAGCGGTAATTCTGCTGCAATTAAACGGCTCGCTTCTACTTCATAGAAGTCAAACAGTTCAAACATTTTTTCTACAGGTGCGTATTCAAAGTTATAGGTCGATTGTTCAACTTCGTTTTGATGGAACACATCGCCATACGTTACAGTACCAAACTGTCCTTTAGTCCAAACCAAGTCGTAAACTGAGTCTACACCTTGCAAGTACATTGCCAGACGTTCAAGACCGTAGGTGATTTCGCCTGTTACAGGGTAGCATTCAACACCACCGACTTGCTGGAAGTAAGTAAACTGAGTCACTTCCATGCCGTTTAGCCATACTTCCCAACCTAAGCCCCAAGCGCCAAGTGTTGGAGATTCCCAGTTATCCTCTACAAAGCGAATGTCATGCACCAATGGGTCAATTCCAATTGCTTTTAAAGAATCTAAATACAACTGTTGAATGTTGTCTGGGTTTGGTTTCAGCACCACCTGAAATTGATAGTAGTGTTGTAAGCGGTTCGGGTTTTCGCCATAACGACCATCTTTAGGACGACGAGATGGTTGTACATACGCCGCATTCCATGTTTCTGGACCTAAAGCACGTAGAAAAGTTGCAGTGTGGAATGTACCTGCCCCCATTTCCATATCGTAAGGTTGTAAAACGACGCAGCCTTGCTCCGCCCAGTAGTTTTGTAAGGCAAGAATTAAGCCTTGAAAGGTATCAATATGCGATATGGCGCGACTCATGGTCATCCACTTAAAATTAGAGAAAAATTGTGCTCAATTATAAGGATTTTGCGGGGTGCTGGCAAAGGTTAAAGCACAACTAGCGGTTGGTTGTTTGGGGTTTTACAAATTCACTGATAAATGAAAGATATAAAACAAATACATCATTACTAAATGATTGCCTTATAATCTTGTCCAATTGTCACCACTGGATTGCCTGCCCGTGTTTCATTCACAACTTGATTGGCTGAATACGCTGAAACCCAATTTTAAAGTATTGCCGTTAAAAGAACGCCTACTTTGTGGTTTGGGCGCATTATTGGGTTTGGCATTATCTTCCCTGATCAGTTGGTGGGTGTTGGGCGATATTAACGCATGGTATATCGCGCCAATGGGTGCATCTTCGGTATTGTTGTTTGCTGTGCCTGCCAGTCCTTTGGCACAGCCGTGGAATATTGTAGTTGGGAACAGTATTGCAGCAATTATGGGCGTGAGCTGTGCTTTATATATTCCAAATTTAACCGAAGCCTTTAGTGTGGCTGTGGCTTTATCTATTTTCTTGATGATGACCACCGATTCGCTGCATCCACCGAGTGGAGCAGTGGCCATTACCGCAGTGCTTGGCGGAGATGCCGTGCGTGAGCTGGGTTATCACTTCATCTTTTATCCTGTGCTGCTTAATTCAGTTTTGCTGATGATGATTGCAATCGTATTTAACCGCATGATTGGCAAGCCTTATCCTCAAACGCCACAGTTGAATCAACGTACCCAAGACCCAACGCCTACTCAAAAAGCCACTATTCAGCCGCAAGATATTCAAGATGTTTTAGATGCACAAACCCAGTTGCTAGATATTAGTGAATACGACTTACAAAAAATCATTTTAGAAGCGCAACACAAAGCCAGTGAACGACAAACTCAAGCACTGACTTGTGCCGATATTATGAGTAAAGATGTGGTTAGTTTGCAGCAAGATGAGGATATTCACAGTGCTTTAGAAAAATTCAAACACATGAATTTAATGAGTTTGCCAGTCATTGATACTGAACAACATTTGGTGGGAACTTTGGCATTGTATGAAGTGGTGGAATGGTTTAAACACGCAACAGATTTACCTTATAGCTGGAAACATCAAGTAAAACATATCATGTTGCGCCAAGTGGTCACGGTGCAACCGCAACAAAGTATTCAAGACCTTGTACCGTACTTTGTCGAGCGTTCTTTTAACTACATTCCTGTGGTAGAGCAGCAGCGTTTGGTGGGGATTATTAGCCGTGCCGATATGATTGCCGTCTTAAATCAACAGCTTGCTGTAAAGACCAATTGATTGACTTGTATTGTCGATGCGTATTCAACACGACTCAATCCTGAAATGCTGTGACTTTTAAAATATATTGCAGGTTGAAAGGCAAAAAAAAGCTACGATGCTTGGGGGGGCAATCGTAGCGAAAAAGAAAAAAACTGTGTAAATAAGGGATATCTAAGAGTGAATAAGCGAACGATTAAAACCTATAAATCTTACATGTGGTCAGTCTTTAAAATTTCAATACCATTTATCGGTCTTGATCAGAATTGACCGTGCGTACAGGTCTTGTGTAGCCCTGAGTATAGTTTGCTGTATTCAACTGGTTTTGTTTAGGGATCACCAACCACAACACCAAATACACCAAAATGCCTGGAAAGGCAGCACTCATCACGGAAACAATCACAAAAATTAAGCGCAGTAAATTTGCGTTCCAACCAAAACGTTCAGCAATACCACCCATAACCCCAGCAATCATATTTGAGCGGTTTGAGCGATATAAACCAACATTGGCCATCTAATTCTCCTTGAGAGATCTAAAATTCAAAATAAATACAGGCTGAGGTTTAGGTTTACAGCACATCATCTGTCTATAGAATAAAAATGGTGATGCACTTGGGTTTTTTAAAGGGCGGTGGCAAAGCAATTAGTAAAGTTATGTAACTTTTAGTGTTGCCTAAACCAGCATCCACCTAAAATATCGTAAAGAAGCAATGGGCAGAGTAAGCGCTTGACCACAAAGGATTGAGGAAAAGCATGGCTTACATTGAGTTGCCTATTCGGTGGTTTGAATAGGACTGAACATTCAGTCTAATCACTCTATATGAGGGATAGTGTGTCGGCTAAATCAAATATTTGCGCAGTTTCTATATGGAGTGCAGTGGCATTGCTTGGATGCGATGATTCACAACTTGAGCAAGCTGCAGTGCAAAAATATACAGAACAGGCAGAAACTAAAAGACTGACTGAAGTAGCAGGGCAGGCAACCGCACCCATGCAAACGGCTGCAACAGAACATCATATTCCCGAAAATCATCTGACTTATGTGGGACGCTATACTATTCAGATTAGCTGTGAAGATAAGTTTGTTATGTGCGAAAGCGGAAAAGTCGATTATATTCTGACCTTATTGCCTGATGGGACAGCGCATCGTATTTTTGTCAATGCGGGGCAAATCAGTTACGACAATAAAAAAAAATACCGCAAAGATTTATGGTTCTATGATGAAGACGCGCATCAAATTGTGGTGGCACGCGCCTCTGGGGTGAACTTTTACTATAATGTTGATCAAGACCATAATTTAATTATGGATAAAAACAAAATTGCGATTGCAACAGAAAATAATCGTGAATACTTTAAAAGCAATCCCTTACCTTCGCAAAACTATCATTTAATCAGAGCAAGTTAATTATTCGCTCATTCAATTCTTAGCCCATTCGTGAAAAACTTTTGGGCTTTTGTTTTTTTACATCAAGTTTTTATTTGGGATGTGTAAAGTATGATTTATCAATGATGGCACATCGTCTACAACTGAATTGAGCAAGGTGTAGTGGATAAAAGTGTTAGTCAAACAGGGCAGAATACGGGAATTCTATAGTAAATTACGAAACTGCACGATCCACAGAACAGTGCTGTGATGACTGGTAATTTAAAGATTTTTTAGAAGGAATGGTGGGTCGTCCGCGATTCGAACGCGGGACCAACGGATTAAAAGTCCGCTGCTCTACCGACTGAGCTAACGACCCATCTAAGGTTGATCAAGGAAATGGTGGGTCGTCCGCGATTCGAACGCGGGACCAACGGATTAAAAGTCCGCTGCTCTACCGACTGAGCTAACGACCCAGAGGAGTAAAAATGACGATTATCATTTTTAAAGTATCAACCTTGAAGAAGATGGTGGGTCGTCCGCGATTCGAACGCGGGACCAACGGATTAAAAGTCCGCTGCTCTACCGACTGAGCTAACGACCCTGAACCAGCAATCAAGCAGGCTTGATTGTGAAGAGCAAGAAAAACCAGAGGGTTTTAAGCACCACTTCGTTTGATGGAGCGTATTGTAGCAAGATATGAAGCGAGCGCAAGTAAAAAATAAAAAAGTTGCCTATGTTTGATTATAAATGCAACAAATTTGTCGTATCTAATCAAAAAATAGGCAACATAGTGGCTTAGAAGCGATATTGATACTGTTGAATATTGTCGTAAATTTCTTGGGTCAGCTCGCAATAAGCAGATTGGTTTGGCAATAACACCAGAATTTTTTCATCACACTGTTTTAAATCAAAACCTTGAGTTTTCAGGGTGTTCTTCTGATATTTAAATGTACCTGTGGTTTGCATTTGCTTTTGAATGCGTAAAAAAACGGGTACTGCATAAGCGGGCATTGCTTTTTTAAACTCCACCAGCATTTGACGCAAGTCTTGTTCATCTAACTGGCAGCCTTCGTTTAAGGTAATCGCAGCCATACCTGCACGACCATTGGTATGTGGGATTTCAACGCCATACACGACAGCTTCAGCAATTTTTTCATAGTCACTGACAATGTTTTCTACTTCTGTGGTGGATACGTTCTCACCTTTCCAGCGGAAGGTATCACCTAAACGATCAACAAACTGGGCGTGACGGAAGCCAATGTCGCGGACTAAATCGCCCGTGTTAAAATAGGCATCGCCTTGTTTAAACACGTTTTGCATCATCACCGCCTTGTTTTTTTCAGGGTCGGTGTAGCCATCAAACGGTGAGCGACGGGTGATTTTTCCAATCAATAAGCCGACTTCGCCTTTTTTGACTTTCATGCATTTGCCTTTGGCATCGCGTACGGGTTCATTTTTTTCTTTATCAAACTGAATGACCGCATAAGGTGTCGGTGAAAAACCAACCGTGTTGTCAAAGTTAAACACATTGCTAAAGCCGACGTTGCCTTCGCTAGACGCATACAGTTCCAGAATTTCCTGAACACCAAAGCGTGTTTTGAATTTGCTCCAAATATTAGGACGCATGCCATTGCCAATCATTTTGGTCACACGATGCCCACGCTCTAAATCAGAAGCAGGCGCATCCATTAAATAACGGCACAATTCGCCCACATAGCCAATCGCAGAGGCATTGAATTTGTGTACATCTTGCCAGAAGCATGAAGTGGAGTATTTTCTACGGATGGCAAAGGTGGCACTGCCTGCAATTACGCCACACCAGCACACCACAATGCCTGTGGCGTGGTACAGCGGCAGAGTGCAGTACATCACATCATCCTGATTTAAACCCAAGACATGACCATAGGTGCCATAAGCCAACGTCCAACGGCTATTGGTGAAAATCACCGCTTTAGGTAAGCCTGTTGTACCTGAGGTATAGATATAAAACAGCCCATCTTTGCCCTGTACTGACTGTGTGGTGGCAGGGTTAAAGCTTGGGAATGATGCAATGCATTGCGCTAAATTTTGAAAACCTTCAGGGGCAGTGCCAGCATCGGTACGGGTATTTTGATCTGCAAACCAATACAGTCGATTTTCTGTAAGCTCAAGTTCTTGGCGAATATCGGCAACGGCTTGACGACATTCTTCCCCCACAATCACGGCAATTGGTTTGACTAAATTGATGCTGTGCGCCAAAACTTTGGCAACTTGTGCGGTATTGACCAAAGCCACGGTAACGCCAATTTTTGCTAAGCCAATGACACTGGCAATTAATTCAGGGCGATTTTCCAACATCACCGCAATGACATCACCTTTACGTGCACCTATGCTTAAATAGTAATGGGCAATTTGGTTGGCCCAAGCATTGAGCTGTAAATAGCTGTACTGCTGATCTTCAAACACTAGTGCACAGCCATGCGGGTTACGATGCACGGCTTTTTCAAATGCTAGACCTAAGCCTGCAGGCGTGTTGGGTGTGCGTAAATAGGCTTGCTTTAACCCTGTGATCAGGTGAGGCACTTTAGTCATAAACTGCGGAATTTTTGCCGCAACATCCGTTAAGCCAATTAAATCGCTTTTTGTCATCTGGTTCATAAGAATCCTGTTTTTGTCATCATCCGTTGCATCTGCACAGCATCACGTCTTGTTGTTTTGTAATCCCTAAGTCCTAGTGCAATCAACCTAATTTTTCAGCTTTGTTAGGTGTTTTTAGAAAAGCTGTTAAAAATCAAAAACACCTAAGTTCAAATTAGCTCGCTTAAATTTAAGTCAGCACCGCGTTGGCTCTAAAGTAGCAAAAAAAATCCAGCCATTAAAATGACTGGATTTTTTTATTCCGCTGCAAAAGTGCGAATTACGACTCAGTTGGCGGAGTTACTTTTTTAGGTGGACGGCCACGTGGACGACGCGGACGCGCAGTTTTCTCTTTCTCTGCTTTGTCCTGTTCAGATTCAGCAGTTTCGACTGGGTCGTCTACAGCCAATTCCGCTTGTACAGGTGCGACCACTTCAACGGCAGTTTCTTCTTGCGCTGCTGCAGTTTCAGTGACAGCTTGTGCAAGGTCGTCTTGCGCGTTCAACTCAGGCTGAGTAGCTTCAGTTGTAGCCACTGCTTCAGGGTTTACTTCTGTAGTTGCTTCGACTTCAGTGCTTACTGTTGCAGACGTTTCTACCGTAGAACTTGCTTCTACAGATCCTTCTGTAGCTGCCACAACTTCAGTCGTTGGCTCTGCTGCAGGTGTGCTTTCCGCTTCAGCTTTTTCTACTGCCTGTGCTTGCTTGGCTTGTTCCAATGCTTGCTCAGCAGCTTGTTTGGCTAAACGACGACGCTCACGCGGATCGTTGGCAACACGCTTATCTGACACTGGTTTTGGTGGTGTTAGGTCTAACACAGGTGCAGGCTCAGCTTCAGGAGCAGCTTTGGCAACTTCCACATCACGAGTGACAGGTTTTTTCTCTGCCACAGGCGCAGTGCTAACAAGGCTTGCAGCATACTCGTCAGTGAACTTCTGCAAAGCACGATTGAACGTTGGAATTAAACCAAACTGTTCAATCAGAACTGAACAATCTTCGCCATATACGTGGCGAATCAGGCTACCAATGCTGTATTGCGCTAAAGTTGGCACCTGTGAAGGTGTTAACTTTGGTGCAGTTACTTGCTGCGCTTGACCTTCACGTTGCTGACGACGACGCTGACGCGGGTCATTGCTGGCACGTTTTGCAGGCGCAGTCGGTTGTGCTTGAGCTTCCGCAGGTGCAGCTGTTTTTTCTGCAACAACAGGAGCAGCCTCTATCACAATAACAGCTTGAGTTGGTTCAGCAACCGTTTCAGGCACAGTTGCTTCTACTGCTGTGACTGGTTCAGCCGCTAATGGCGCAGCATTCAATGCCACAATTTCAGTTTGAGCCTGATCGACATTCACCACCAAAGCCGTCGTGTTGAACTCTTGACGCGGTGCATCAATTAAGTCCACTTTCGGCTGATTAGAAGTCACTGCGGTAGGTGCTTGCTCATTCAATACGCTTGGGTCGCGGTGACGATTTGGGCGTTCTGGACGAGGTTGGTTACGACGGTCACGACGTGGTACGGCATTTTGCTGCTGCTCATTGTTGTTTTGAGCTTCTTGCTGCTGCGGTGCTTGGTCATTGTTGTGCTGACGACGAGAGTTGCGTTTGTTTTCACGCGCTTCTTGACGTTGCTCCTGACGCGACATTTGAACCACTTCTTCATGCACTTGATGTTGTTGATTATCGTGCTGAGTTTGCGGCTCACGTTGCTCTTTGTGCTTGTTATTGTTGTTGCTGTGACGCGGCTTTTTGTTGTTGTGACGCGGAGCAGGTTTGTCTTCACGTTCAGCAGATTTATCTGCAGAGTCACGTTCAGTTTTTTGTGCCACTGTCGATGGTGTAAGGTATACATTTTGACTGCTTGCAGCAGGGGCAGCAGATGCAGTTGCAATTTGACCAAACTGACCACGGCTCACGGCACCGCTATTCACCATTTGCTCGATGGCTGCTGCCGCATTGTTGGCACTACGTGCTTGATCAATAGTGCTGGCTTGCTTTTGAACAAACAGGTTTTCTAACCATGCACATGGGCTTGCAGCTGTTGTGGCTGCCGCAGGTGCAGGCTGCTGTTGTGCAGATGCTTTATTTTGCTGTGCTGCTTGTGGTTTTCTTGCAGAAGTTTTTTCTGCCGCAGGTGCAGCAGCGTGGCTGTGCGATTGATCGGCTTCTTCTAAATGCCATTCAGAAGATTCATAACCCAACTCTTTTTCGCTTGAACGAGTTGCTTCAGTACGTTCATAGCTGGTTGGTGCAAAGCCTTCAGGATTATACGAAATTTCGTAATGCGGGGTTTCTAAGTGTGGGTGAGGTAATACAGTCACACGCACATTTGAAGTTTGCTCAAGGTAAACCAGACTGTGACGTTTTTCATTCAGTAAGAATGCTGCAATTTCAACAGGTACTTCGACTTGAACTTCACCATGACGTTCACGCAGGGCAATTTCTTCCACTTTACGCATAATTGAAAGTGAAAGAGAGCGTAGGTCACGTACCATGCCTGTACCGTGACAGCGTGGGCAAACGTAACCAGTCGCTTCTTCAAGTGATGGACGTAAGCGCTGACGGCTCATTTCCATTAAACCAAAACGTGATAATTGACCAAATTGAATACGTGCGCGGTCACTTTGTGTTGCTTCACGAAGTTTGGCTTCAACCATACGTTGGTTGCGGTCTTTGGTCATGTCGATAAAGTCGATGACCACCAAACCACCGATGTCGCGTAAACGCAATTGACGCGCAATTTCTTCGGCAGCTTCAAGGTTGGTATTAAGCGCAGTATCTTCAACATCTTGACCACGGGTAGACTTAGCCGAGTTGATGTCAATTGAAACTAATGCTTCAGTTTGGTCAATGACAATTGAGCCGCCTGAAGGCAATTTAACTTCACGCTCATAAGCTGTTTGAATTTGGCTTTCGATACCAAAATGCGCGAATAGCGGCTCATTTAAAGTATAGGTTTTTAGCTTGTCTAACTGACGTGGCATCACGGCTTTTACGAAGTTATAGGCTTCGTTATAAGCTTGTTCTGAGTCAATTAAAATTTCGGCAACATCATCACGTAAGTAGTCACGAATCGCACGTGTCACCACACCTGCTTCTTGGTGTACCAACATTGGCGATGGGCCAGAGCTTGCGGTGTTTTGAATTTGCGCCCAAAGGTCAAGCAAGTGTTGTAAATCAAGCTGTAATTCTTCTTGTGAACGACCAATGCCCGCAGTACGTACAATCACGCTCATGCCGCGTGGCACGTTTAAAGATGCCAACATTTCTTTGAGTTCTTCACGCACAGAACCTGAAATTTGACGACTGATACCGCCACCTTTCGGGTTATTTGGCATAAGCACTAAATAACGACCAGCCAAAGAAATGAAGGTAGAGAGCGCAGCACCTTTGTTGCCACGTTCTTCTTTTTCTACCTGTACCAAAAGCTCAGTGCCTTCAGTGATCAGTTCACGAATATTAGAAGTTTGGCGAGGGTCGGCTTTGTAATAAGAGTTTGCGATTTCACGCATCGACAGGAAGCCTTGGCGACCTGCACCGTATTCAACAAATACGGCTTCTAAAGAAGGTTCTACACGGGTCACATGACCTTTGTAGATATTCGATTTTTTTTGTTCACGGGTACGATTTTCTAAATCGAAATCGTAAAGACGCTGACCAGTGACAAGTGCAACGCGAATTTCTTCGGCATGTGTTGCATTAATCAACATACGTTTCATGGGTGTAACACCTAATAGTGATACACAGCAAAAAATCGCTAGACACGTAGCGAACATCAAGCATCACGGATCAACTGCTCAGATCTCAAAAAAACCTATTGTGGTCTGAGCTTTTTTTACCGGCCTTATTTAGGTTGGCTGCGGTGTATGATTCACGTATTGATGATGGCAATACGGCTTTAACCTTTAAACGGATAAAGTCACCTGATCGCTTCACTGGCGGACGAGCGGTGTATTGGATGTGTGTAACTTTCACTGTCACATTGCTCGAAGATCAGCTCTTCTTTACATAGATAGAGTGTCTTGATACGGAATTATCGTCGTATCTTTACAAATTGTGCAGATCCAATACATCAAACGCTTTAGCCTGAATGCGACTTCAGGGTGCGACTAATCTGATGTGTATCAGTTTACGTTTAAAAACCAACAAAGTTGGCGACATATTTTTTCAGACAAACTGATTTATGTACCTGAGGTACAATTAAACGCAACAGTTTGCTTTTTTGCCGATATAATAAGCCTTCGGCGTCGGCATAATTCTTTTGGGACCTGCTCGTATATGGTGAGGTATTCAGTTGAGTGTTGTTTCAGAAAATTCTGAATAGATTCAACCTTAACCCACTGACGATGGTTTCCGTGCGCTGACTATATCAAACCTTGCATCATCTGCCTATGGGCTAAGCTTATGTTTCTTGTGTAAAGCATAGCCTAAATGATCAGTTTTTAATCAATTTTAGTATTTTATTAGGTCACTTAACTGTATGAATTCTACCCAACAATGGCAAAGTGTCACTTGGTTTGAAGTGGATGAGCATCAAGCGGGTCAACGCATCGATAATTTTTTGTTTAGTCGTTTAAAAGGGGTGCCTAAAAGTCGCATCTATCGTTTGATTCGCGAAGGGCAGGTACGGATCAATAAAAAGCGTATTAAAGCAGAAACCAAACTCAATATCGGTGATCAAATTCGTGTAGCACCTATTCGTTATGAGCAAAAAGACGACAGTGCTGCACCTATTTCAGATAAGGTCGCACAAAGCTTATTAAGCCGTGTGATTTATGAAGATGAAGGCTTGATGGTGGTGAATAAGCCTTCGGGCATTGCAGTGCATGGCGGTAGTGGTGTCGCTTATGGTTTGATTGAGGGTTTACGTGCTGCCACAGGTAAAAAATATTTGGAGCTGATTCACCGTATTGACCGTGATACTTCAGGTTTGGTGATGGTATCTAAAAAGCGTAGCACCTTAAAAACGCTGCAGGACTTATTGCGCGAACATAAAATTCAAAAAACTTATGCGGCCATTGTCAAAGGGCAGGTGAGTTTAGATCAGCAATTGATTGATGCACCATTGCATCGTTATGAATTGGCCAATGGTGAACGTCGTGTACGTGTGTCTAAAGAAGGTAAAGAATCTAAAACCCAGTGGAATGTGGCAGAGCGTTTTATGCATGCAAGCTTGGTATATGCTTCGCCATTGTCTGGACGTACCCATCAAATTCGTGTGCATGGTTTAAGTATTGGGCATCCGCTAGTAGGTGATGATAAATATGGTCATCAAACTGAATATCGGGGTCCTGCGCCACGTCGTTTGTGCTTACATGCCATGCGTTTGGAAATTCCAGGCTATCCTGTGATTGAAGCGCCTTTACCTGAAGATATGCAGAGTTTGGTGGCGCAGTTGAGAGCGCAAAAGGCGGATAAGCCGACGGCGCCACCTGAGTTTTAATTTTTGTAACTCTCTGTTGTGCGATAGCAGCTTGCTTCTTTTTAAAGATGAGGAACATTGTTTCGCAACAAGGAGATGAGGTTTTTAGGGGTAATTCACAGCCACATTTTATAGTTTTTAATTTAAATTTTTGGTGTATAGGCTATGCCTTACTTTTCAAAGATGAAAAGTAACAAAAAACTTTTGTTTCGCTGATGGAACATCTCTGTGCCACAGCGAAACGGCGACATCCATGTCGCCCTTCGCGTATCGAATATTTGTTGTGATATATGTGCTGATTCTTGGTCGTTTATCCTTTTGAGTTAAGGTAAAGCGAGGGAATTTAAAAGCCGAATCAAATTTAGGAACCTAATATGAATAAACCTGTAGAACTCATCATTTTTGATTGGGATGGCACCTTATTTAATTCCGTCGGTCAAATTGTGGCGAGTTTGCAGTTCGCAGCACAACAATTTCAGCAACCCCTGACCGATGCTGCGGCTAAAAGTATTATTGGTTTGGGTTTGCCTGAAGTGGCACAGCGTTTATTTCCTGAAGTGCCAGAGCTGCATCAAGCGATTTTGCAGTGCTATTCAGAACACTATGTCGAACACTCAAAAACCGATGCTTGGTTTGAGGGTGTGGCAGATATGCTCGATGAGTTGTCAGGTTTGGGACTGAAATTGGCAGTGGCAACAGGCAAAAGCCGTAAAGGTTTAGACCGAGTGTTGGCGCAAACCCAAAGTCAGGATTTGTTTGTGGCGACACGTGCTGCAAGTGAAACCAAATCTAAACCTGATCCTTTAATGTTGCAGGAAATTTTGAGCAGTACCGATGTGCAGGTCGAGCAAGCGATTATGGTGGGTGATACTTCTTACGATTTGGAAATGGCACAAAACATTGCCATGCCGCGTGTAGGCGTGAGTTATGGCGTGCATAGTGTAGAGGTGTTGCAGCGTTATCAGCCTTTAACCATTGCAGATGATGTGCCGAGTTTGCATGATTTTTTAGTGCAGCAATATCGTTTACGTCAGGCGAGTTAAACCCAGTAAAACAATTTAGATGAATTTGAAATTAGAGTAACTTGAAAAATTTCAGGTTGCTCTTTTTTTATGTACTTTTGGGAGCGTCATAAAAAGGCTTAGCTTTTAGTCTAAAGTTAGGATTAAGACATTTTAAGATTGCTGCGAATTGCCGAGTCAATGACTCGGAAAATAATGTCATAGCCTACAGACAACTGTTTTGCTTGCTTTTTATAAAAATAGATTAATAGCTAATAGCTATTGAAAAAAAGAAAATAAGTATTGGCATAAACCCGCCATTTTTCCGATTCTTAATCAGTTTACATACCTCTGAGCTGGATAGCTTGTCCTGAGAATGGACAAGATCGGGGTCATCATCCCTATTTTCTATTATTACCTTTCCAACATCTCGGGGTATATGCCCAATTTTTGCAGTTTAAGGAAACATTGATGTCGAATTCTGCTGTTGTTGAATCAGTTGCGCAAGCATTACGTACTGCCGAACTCTCTCAAACTGCGATTGCGCCAATCCGCCCAGAACTTGGTGGTGAAAGTGCTGACGTAGATATTGCCTATGCCGTTCAAGAAGTGAATACCGAACGTGCCTTAAAAGAAGGTCGTCGTTTGGTGGGGCGTAAAATTGGTTTGACCTCTAAAGTGGTTCAAGCACAACTGGGTGTAGATCAGCCTGACTTTGGCATGTTGTTTGCCGATATGGCTTATGGTGATGGTGAAGCGATTCCTGCAGGTTTGCTGATTCAGCCAAAAGTAGAAGCAGAAATTGCATTGGTGATTAACCAAGATCTAACCAAAGAAAAACACACGTATGCGGATATTATCAGCGCGACTGAATATGCCTTGCCTGCCATTGAAGTGGTCGATAGCCGTATTGAAAACTGGAAAATTAGTTTGATTGATACCGTGGCCGATAACGCATCTTCTGCTGCATTCGTTCTAGGTTCAAAACCAGTCAAGCTAGAAAATCTGGATTTGGTGAACTGCAAAATGGTGATGACCCGTGGTGAAGAAGTAGTTTCTCAAGGCGTGGGTAAAGCTTGTTTAGCAAATCCATTAAACGCTGCCGTGTGGTTAGCCGATGAAATGGTGCGCCGTGGTCGTCCATTGTTAAAAGGCGACATCATCTTAACTGGTGCTTTAGGTCCTATGGTTGTTGCACAGCCAGGTGAAGAATTTAAAGTCGAAATTGAAGGCTTTGGTTCAGTGACAGCTGCGTTTGCTGCGGAATAAATCGAGATTCTAAGAGAGTACATGCATGAAAAAGATTAAATGTGCAATGATTGGTCCAGGTAATATTGGTACAGATTTGCTTTATAAATTACAACGCAGTGAATGGTTAGAGCCTGTGTGGATGGTGGGAATTGACCCAACATCTGAAGGTCTAGCTCGTGCGGCAAAAATGGGTTTAAAAACCACAAGTGACGGTGTAGATGGTCTTCTTCCTCACGTACTTGAAGATGACATTAAAATTGCTTTTGATGCAACTTCCGCTTATGTGCATGCAGAAAACAGTCGCAAACTGAATGAACTTGGCGTGTTGATGATTGACTTAACGCCTGCAGCAATTGGCCCATTCTGCGTACCACCAGTGAACCTTGAAGCGTTGCTACAAGCGGGCGAAGTGCCAAACGTCAACATGGTGACTTGTGGTGGTCAGGCAACAATTCCTATGGTGGCTGCAGTTTCTCGTGTTCAACCTGTGGAATACGGTGAAATTATTGCAACGGTATCGACTAAATCTGTGGGACCGGGTACACGTAAAAACATTGATGAATTTACCCGTACAACTGCAGGCGCGATTGAAGAAGTTGGCGGTGCAAAACAAGGTAAAGCCATCATCATCATTAACCCAGCTGAGCCACCATTAATGATGCGTGATACCGTTCACTGCTTGGTGGAAGGTGAGCCAGATCAGGCAGCGATTACAGCATCTGTGCATGCCATGATCAAAGAAGTGCAAAAATATGTACCGGGTTACAAACTTGTAAACGGCCCTGTTTTTGATGGCAACCGTGTTTCAATTTTCTTGGAAGTTGAAGGTTTGGGTGATTACTTGCCTAAATATGCAGGTAACCTAGACATTATGACTGCAGCGGCTGCACGTACTGCAGAAATGTTTGCAGAACACGTTTTCAAAACTGCTGAAGCTTAAGGAATACCAAAATGTCTAAGATTATTATTAATGATATGACTTTACGTGATGGTATGCACCCAATGCGCCATCAAACCACGCCAGAGCAAATGGTTGCGATTGCCACTGCTTTGGATGATGCAGGTGTGCCTTTAATTGAAGTCACACACGGTGATGGCTTAGGTGGTAACTCTGTGAACTATGGTTTTGCAGCCGCTACTGATGAAGAATATCTGAAAGCAGTGATTCCAAACCTGAAACAGGCAAAAGTTTCTGCACTATTACTGCCAGGTATTGGAACAGTTGATCATCTGAAAATGGCGCATGATGTAGGCGTGGCAACCATTCGTGTGGCGACACATTCGACTGAAGCAGACGTTTCTGAACAGCACATTACTGCAGCACGTAAACTGGGTATGGACACTGTGGGCTTCTTGATGATGGCGCACATGGCTTCTCCAGAAAAATTGCTCGAAGAAGCACAAAAAATGGTGTCTTACGGTGCAAACTGTATCTATGTAACAGATTCTGCAGGCTATATGTTGCCTCAAGATGTGACTGATCGCGTAGGTATTTTACGTGCCAACCTCGCCTCAGACATCGAAATTGGTTTCCATGGTCACCATAACTTGGGCATGGGCGTTGCGAACTCTGTATCGGCTGTGACCGCAGGTGCAACCCGTGTTGACTTGGCTTCGGCTGGTTTAGGTGCAGGCGCAGGTAATACACCACTTGAATTGTTTGTAGCGGTCGCAAACCGTATGCAAATGGAAACAGGTGTGGACTTGTTTAAAGTGCAGGATATTGCTGAAGACTTGATCATTCCAATGATGACGCATCAAATTCGTGCAGACCGTGATGCAGCAACTTTAGGTTATGCAGGTGTTTACTCATCGTTCCTATTGTTCGCAAAACGTGCCGAAGCAAAATATGGAGTATCTGCGCGTGAAATTCTACTTGAGCTTGGTCGTCGCGGTACGGTGGGCGGTCAGGAAGATATGATTGAAGACTTGGCATTGACTATGTCTAAAGCACGTGAAATGCAAGCC
Organism: Acinetobacter sp. YT-02; assembly: GCF_002412355.1. Classification (NCBI taxonomy): domain Bacteria; kingdom Pseudomonadati; phylum Pseudomonadota; class Gammaproteobacteria; order Moraxellales; family Moraxellaceae; genus Acinetobacter; species Acinetobacter sp. YT-02. Next base: position 3,720 of record NZ_NOZT01000007.1, on the reverse strand, counting down.
TAAGTTTTTAATATAAAGCAGGCTTGAATTAAGCACTCCAAATGCGTTTGGGGTGCTTTTTTATGCTGTGAAAGATGTAAAATGTGCTGAATTTTGTGCTGATTAAAATGTTTTTCTTATAAGTTGGGTTTATAGAAAATAACGCTAACACATGGGTTTAAAGTTAAAAAAGATTAATCCTTCACATGATGCAAAAAATAACAGCGTTTTTCACCTAAATTAAGCTGTGAATTCAAATAAAAATTCATTTAGTGAGGATTTTGAGCTTAATTTTTTATCGTTAAAAAGAATTAAAAAACTTGGAAAAAAGCTGCTCGATACAGAAAGTGCTGAATTTGTAGAAAAGCTTAATACTGTGGTCGGATTTTTTTCATGACAAGAGTTTTGCATGATGCCCAGATTCGCTTATTGGATGAATAGGAAAAACGCATGCATCGTCACAATTTATGGATAGCACTTTTTGCTGCGACAGCAACTTTAGGGACAACTGCAACTCAGGCAGATTTTATTGACGACAGCAATCTTCAACTTAAATTTAAGAATTTTTATTTAGATCGTCAAATTAAAGACAACCCTGCGGGGAACTTTGGTTCATGGTCACAAGCAGTCACCTTGGATGCTAAATCGGGTTATCACGATTTAGGCGTAATTCAGGTGGGTGCTGATCTTCTGGTTCAACACGCAGTAAAACTCAATGGTCGTGATAAAAATGCAGACTGGGTTTTGCCGCATGATGGTAAAGAGTCAAAAGATCATTTTGGTAAGGTCGGTGCAACTCTAAAAGTTAAATTTTCTGAAACTGAATTAAAAGTAGGTGACTTATTACCAATGTCACCTGTGGTGTTTTTTGACCCATCGCGTCAATTGTTAACGACTTATAGCGGTGCATGGTTAGAATCAAAGGATTTAAAAGATACTAAATTAACTTTGGCTTATTTAGACGGTATTAATGCACGTTATGATAACCAATACCAAGATTTTACGTTGTTCCCTCAAAATAATTTTTCTGCTGCTGAAGCGAATAAATTAAGCACAGACGATGGCATGTATCTTGTGGGAGTAGATCATCAATTTACCCCTAAAGTAGGTGGAAGTTATTGGTATGCGGATGTAACCAACATCTATCAACAACATTATGTCGCTGCAAACTATAAAACGACTTTGGCTGAAAAAACTAAGCTGGATACCCATGTACGCTATTTTGACAACAGCGAATCGGGTGACAAGCTGTATGGCAATATTGACAGCCAGGCCGTGTCTGCGGGTGCAAAAATCAACAATGGGATGCACACTGTACAGTTAGGTTATCAACAAATGTTTGGTGAGCACGGTACAAAAGCCCCAATGTTCCCGACCTTGGGCGGGTGGGTGCCGCAGCCTTACTTAGACAACTGGTCTGTGGCGAGCTTCATTCGTAAAGATGAGCGTTCTTGGAGTTTGGGTTATACCTATAATTTTGCCGATGTGGGTGTATCTGGTTTAACAGCGACAGTACGTCATTTTCGCGGTGATAATATAGATGGTACTTACCATAAGTTAACCAACAATGCTGGTCAGTCGCTTAAAGAGGGTAAAGAAAACGAAACGAATGTAATCGTAAATTATGTTGTGCCTGAAGGTAAACTTAAAGGACTTGGTTTTCAGTACATGTTCATCGATACCAACTTTAACTTTGCGAATGACTTAGAAGAACACCGTATCGCCACGACTTACACTTATAAATTCTAAAGCTAGATAAAAATTAGAGCGGCTTTTTATAGTCGCTCTTTTTTTAATATTTACTGAATAAATACCTTATATAAATTAAGACTTTTATTTTATTAAAGTTATAAAATTCAAAGAGTTGTTTAATCGTTTTTTTATGGGTTGTGATCGTAAATTTGTATCAGTTGATGCTGTGTGAACAGGTAATATAAGCCTGTAAAAAGTAATGTTGAATGAGTCCACTTGACGTCAAATTCTATACCTAGAGCCAAACGCAAGCTAAAGACTGTACGAGGAGTATATATGAGCACTGTTCAAATCCCTGACTATACAACAGATCCATTCTTTGGCTTAGAAGATAAATGGATTGAAACAGCAGAAGGCGAATTAACGCATTATCATGAAGTGGGTGAAGGTACACCTATTCTATTTTTACACGGTTCAGGTACAGGCGTATCGGCTGCTGCAAACTGGTGGTTAAACTTGCCACAAATTGGTGAGCAAGCACGTTGTATCGCCATTGATACCATCGGCTATGGTCAAACTGTGGTTGCACCGGGCACACAATATGGCATCCGTGCATGGGTAGATCATGCTGTACGTACTTTAGATGCATTGGGCATTGAAAAAACTTGGTTGGTGGGTAACTCGTTGGGTGGCTGGTTGGCATTCCAGTTGGCATTGGATTACCCAGAGCGTGTTCTTGGTATTATCTCAATGGGTACAGGCGGTGCAAAACAGACTGCAGCCCTCAAAGCGCATGCAAATCCTGTATTGACTGAAGAAGGCATTAAAAAGACGCTTTCAATGTTCGTGGTAAATAAAGACTTGATTACAGATGAGTTGGTCAAAGTCCGTTTTGCTTCTGCAAAAAATGACTATGCTTCAGACCGTTTAATGGATGTTGTGGGCGCGCGTGATCGTGACCGTTTCGAGTTCCCACTCGACTTTGACAAAATGAAAGACATCACTGTGCCTGTATTGCTGATTCACGGTACACAAGATGTGGTGATTCCAGTATCGCGTACATGGGATATTTTAAATATTGTGCCACATGCCGATGCACACATTTTCAGCCAATGTGGTCACTGGTCACAGGTTGAAAAAGCGGAAGAATTTAACACTGTGATTAAAAACTACTTAACTGCACGTGGCGTAAATTAAGCGCAGTGAGGTAAAAAAGGATGGCAATTTGCCATCCTTTTTTATGGATGTTTTATGTACCCAATTTAGTGCTGAATAAAGCTCGCGACCAAGTTAATGCAAATTGCCAAAATAGTGGTATTAAAGCTATAAGCCAAAATAATATGTAGCGTGTTCAGTACCCGCATGGGTTGTGAGCTAATCGAGACATCGGCGGTTTGTGCAGATGTACCAATCACATAGCTGAAATACAAAAAGTCAGGATAGGTTGGATGCGACGTCTTGGGAAAATCCAAACCACCTTCTTGCTGCTGTTGCAGTGCCAAATAATAGTCATGCGCATAGTGAATCGCAAAAATGGTGTGCATAAAAAACCAAGCACATAAAATAGTGGTAATGGATAAAATAAAATGTCCCATGCGCACAAACTCACTTTGTGCAAATAAATTCACCTCGACAATGATCGCAATAAAGCACATCACTAAGGTTAGAAATACCAAGAATAAAATCAGCCATTTGCTGGCATCTTGTTGTTGGGCACGTTGTAAAATATGTGCATGATCGCTGTGCCACAAACTGCGCATGGTTAAAACCAAATAGCAGGAAATCGCGATATTCCAGCTAATCAATAAACAGCTTGACCATGACCATGCAGTGAGGGTCTGAAAAATAGCATACAGCACAATGGTAATCACAAAACTGATAAAAAAATAAGGACGATATTGAATCCCTGTTTTCATTCTGCTGAAGGGTGTTTTTATCATTCTTGATCCTTTCTGGATGTGCAATCTAAAGGTGTTACAGAGGTGGATCAGGAAATTTGAACAACACTTATAAGTGATATTTTGCTCCCCAAATGATGTTATAAACATC
>NZ_NOZT01000079.1:0-7404 GCF_002412355.1 Acinetobacter sp. YT-02 | reverse complement strand
TGTGTCATAGTATTCGTCGTTAGAAAACAATTATTGTGACATTATTTCAATGAGTTATCTATTTTTGTCGTGTATAGAGGAAAATAGATTAAATTGCTGTTTTATATTGGTTTATTTTAGTTGTAGTGTGTGCATGAGCATTATAGGGTGCGTTTAAAATAGATTTAAAAAGTTTGGAATAAAGTACTCGGACATTGCATTGTCACCTCAGCGAAGGTGAAAAGCTGTACGGGATCAGCAACAAGCAAAAGGGAGAATCAGCAATGTCGAAAAAAACTTGTGCTGTAATGACGTTATCAACTTTCATATCAATGGGGATTCTACTGAGTGCATGCGGTGGCGGTGGTGGAAGTAGTAGCGGTGGAAATAACAATGCTGGAGGTAATCCACAGCCCTCTCTAGATATTGCAAAGCAACGCACGATCAACAAAGATGATCTTGCCTTTACTGTATTGCCAAGCCTTAAGGAAAATAATGTCTATGCCTCACATGAGATCATGACTTTCAACTTTCCAAATATTCAACCTTATTATCAGCTCGACGTGAAAGTAGATGGTCAAACTGTAGAATATGGGTTAGTCGATCAAAGCTTATATATTTTGCTACCTGAACTTACTGTTGGACAACATCAAATAGAAATTCAAGTGGATAATCAGCGTATTACACATCAATTTGAAACTGGTCAACGTATGACTGCGATTGCCAATGCTGATCAATTTCTTCAAGATTACTTCAATGAACTTTATATGCAGCTAGAGAATCCTGAAGAAGGGGCGAGCCTTGAAGATGAAGCTCAACGTCAAGAGTGGCTTATGTTATTCTCGCGTATAGAGATAGCATTAAGCGAAATGACAGCATCGGATAAACAAAAGCTGGCACAAATTTTACAAGCTAATCAATATAGTGAAGTCCAGCAGGTCATGCACATGCGAACGTTCAGTGCATTGAGCGATGAATGTTCCTCTTTGATCTGGACCAAAGCGAATATTGAACCTGCTTTTGGTGCAGCAATGGTTGGAATTGGTTTGATGATGTTAAGAGGTGATCCTATAACGGGAATAATAAAAGGTGATCCTACAACGGGAATAATTCTGATGGCTGTTGGTGGTGTAGTTCTATATAAGAAAAGAAACCAAGTAGTTAAATTGATGGGAGACATCATCGAGGATTGTGGAATTGGTAAAACCTTTAGAGCATTCGAACAAGATTTTGATGCTATTTCAAATCGTAGAATGATAACCACTAGTTTTAGTGTAGCATCAGATGTATCTCTAGCAAGCAGTTCAGATATTTTATTTACCCATAATGTGTCAGATTTTAGAAAAGCACAGCTTAAATTGAAACTAAGTGATCAGGTACCTGATGTTTTAATTTCATCTTTCCAAAGTATTTTGACAGGTATGAAGAAGATTCAAAGCCTGTTAAAAAATGATTATTACGACAATATACCAAAGCAAATTCAGCAGTTTAGTCGTTATATTGATCTCGATTTAAATCGACAAGATTTCACAGTAACGAGCAATCATCCAAACATTGTTGGTGATGTGGTGGAATCAAGTTCGGGGTTAAGTTTTAAATTTATCTATAAGGAAAATAATGCAGCGAAAAAGCCTACAAATACCCCAATACCATTTAGTTTTACCATTGTTGATCGTAAGGATAATGTCAGTTTTGGCCCAATTAGTGCCAAGTTAGATGTTGAGTTACCAAATGCATATAGCCAAGCCTTTAACTTGCTTAATAACAATACATTGAATCAGATTTTAGATGCTGAAAATTTTAGTTCGATTCAACTGGTAGAACTTCCTAAACATGGAAAACTGAGTTTAAATAGTGTCACTGGTGAATTCAGCTATTCACCTGATATATTTAAATCGGTTGAAGATCACTTTATCTATATTGCTAAAAATGATTTTGGAGAATCTAAGCCTGCACGAGTGAGTATTAAAGTTGAATCAGATTGCCGTATTACAGATACGAGTTTGACTCGTAATTCATACAGTTTGAATTGTTATTGGCCTAACACAAATATAATGCGTTATACCGAGAATTTGACTTTGTCACCTTTGTCATTTAATTCTGCGGAAAAATATACTTATGGTATTGATCTGAATACATTTCGTGGTTCAGGAAAGACTGTTCAGGCAGGTATGTCTTCCATGTCTTATCAAACAAATAAAGAAGGCACTATGACGATGTCATATATTCTTGATGAAGGAAAAGTAGAAACCATTAATTTTGATGGCTCAGGTAATCTAAGTCAGCGTACTTGTTATTATTCAAGTGATCAGGATACGTTGCTCACCATTTATCGACCCGCTGCAAATCCTGAAGCTGAGCGAATTAATAAGATGGAAGGAAAAAACTTATGTGGCCAACAAAGTGCAGCCCTCGTTGCGCAGTCGACGATTAAAAATTCAATGCTCTACAAATGGGTTGTTCAGCAGGGGCGTATTCATTAAATACCTTTAACACTATATTTAAAAATGCCCAATACTTTGGGCATTTTTTCTTTATACTAATTTATTAAAAAACTTGAGTATTGAAATAACCATTTAATTATAAAATAAAATATTATTAATACTTGTGGGTGTAGTTTTAACTTGTGTATCTCAGATTTTAGTAAATGAATATCTAAGTAGTACAGTGAAAAAACTTTATATCAGTCTTTTAGGTTTAACATTTAGTTTCTCTATTTATGCCAAAACCCCAACATATCAGGATTATCCTGCACAAACTTGTTCTGGCAAATGTCACACACCCCCCACTTTGCATGTCAGTATGTGATAGAAACAGTAGGCTGTAGTGGAGGATGTAGCTTTGCTTTAGTTCATAATGCTAAAACAGGGCAAAGCTTTGTATGATCATAAATTTTTTTCTATTGTTATAGTAAAGAAAGAGGTTTTATCTAAAATGATATTTTCTTTCAAAAAGGTAGCCGTTTAGTGATTGCTGTTAGCAGCTGCAATGGTGATCAGGAAAAGTACGAAACAGTGTATTACAGAATTAAAAATAATACAGTGGTTAAAGTCGGCGTTACAGAATTCAGCCCAATCGCTCATTAATCCTTTACGCTTTTCAAGATAAGTGCCACGTAAGTATGCTACTTCAACTTCATCTGGCAGTTTGTGAGCAAGTACATGCTTACAGACTTTTCTAGGATATTCAGTTTTATCGGCAGACCAGTCACGGAATGTGGATCAAAATCCATGTGTAGTGATTACTCGATTCTATTTAGGTAAGCCATCTTCTTTAAGCTTCTGCCGATGCATACGTTTGATTAATGTGGTTAATGACATATCTGATTGCATTCCATGGCAATTCACGATTTTTAATGTGCAATCAGCAAATCATTAAATAAAAATAAAGTTTGATGATGAAACTCCAAACAAAGAGTTAATTGAAATTTTTTGTAGTAAAAATAGTAGTAAAAAATTAAATATAAAATATTTTATATTTATTTATCAGTAATATATGTGTTTAATTTGACTGCCACCGCTTCCGCCAAATATCTAAATAAGCCCTTGTTTTTACAAGGGCTTATTTTTTGTCTGTAGTTTTACCCCTCAACCTACCCCTCATCAAATTTTGGATTGGATTGATTTCTTTTGGTAGTATTTGGAAGATTAAGGAATATAGTTTAATAAGCTGTATTTAAATCTAACTATATTCTTATTCAAGCATTTTTTAATTATAAATATTTTCACTCCCCATTTACTTAGCTTGCTTGACGCTCTACAGCGTGCAGATTATCCTTAACCTGCTGACCTACATTGTCAGCGGGTTTTAGCAGACCCATTTACCTAAGTACACTAAAAAGTCTAACTTTTTGGTGGGTATCCCTACGTACCCCCTCTGCGGCGGAACGGGAGGGGGGACGTCTTCGGACGTGCTGATTTCTTAGGTATCAGTCTGCTAACCCGTCTTCTGTTTCGCCACCATCATTTAGCAGTGATTTGGTGAAACTTCTTTATACCTAAGGAGTACGCCATGCGCTTCCATCAATACCGTCTTTTACATTTCTCTTTTTTCATGTTTGTGCCGTTGGGTGATTAGACCTGATGCCGTGCAGTCAATGCATAGCTGTGTCCATGACTTTCTAAGAATAAAACTTTTTTAAGTACATATTACCGATATGAAGATGAATCTCTCATGCTGTTTTGGGGGGCATAGATTTGTGTGCTTTATCGTCTATAACACTTCAAAAAAACATAGATATTCATTCCAACATTTATGACATGGGGAACACTGTGTCTGATTAAGACCAAGACCAGTGATGCCTATAAAAAAGAGAAAATGATGATGTTTAAAACTTTCCTAAAAACGACCCTGATTTCATCACTACTTGCAGGCGCATCATTGGCGCAGGCAGGCTGGTTTGCACAAGCCAGTGAATCCTACCTTGTTCAAGCACGTCATACAGGCGGTGGGGTTTATCAATGTCTTTATAAAACCAATCCTGGCAACCGTGGTTGGCGTAATTTCACGGTGAACTTTCAAGGTGGTTGTCCACGCTTTGTTCACTTTAATGCGCAGAATGGTCAAGTCACTGTGCCCAACTAAATGAGGGGAACATTCAAATGAACCAAAAAACCATCTTGGGCTTGGCGGCAATCTTAGCCCTGACCTTGATCAGCATCGCAGGCTTCTACTTCTTTAGCCCTAAACACGCAACTGAAAAAACGGTTCCAGCCAGTACTTCTGAGGTCAGCTCTGCACAACCTTTAGAATCCGCCAGTTCAGAAGCAGTATCCACTGAGATTGGAGCAGCAGAAGTGGATGGCATCGATGTCAAAGAATTGACCACGGCAAGCAAAAGTCTAAGTCCATCAGATCATGAACCTGAATTGCTGAGTTTTGAGTTTGATCAAAACCTTAAGGCGGCGGATACCTTACTGTCGATGCTGCCCTATGATCAACTGCCTGAATTTGAGCAGGACAATATAGACAAGTATCAACGCTATATCTTTGCCAAAGCCGCAAAAGATACAGGCAAATCAGTGCAAGACTTTAGCTTGCAAGAACATGGCGCACTGGAGTCGGAGCAAGCGGGTAATCGCTACTACGTTTATAAATTTGATAACGGCACAGACTGTGAAATCCATTTGGCTAGCATTGATTTAAATACAGGTGATTATGGCGTGAGCTATAACTACTGCTAAGGATGAATTTGATGAAGCAACTTTTAAAACCCTTACTCCTCGCAGTGACTACAACGACAGGCATCATGTTGAGTGGCTGTAATGCTGGCCTTGATCCAAACACGTTTACGGTCGAACTCGATGTAATTGATACCAGTAACTGGTATGCCCAAAATCAATCCGCTACGGTATTGACCATCCGTTCCAATATTGCAGAGCCTATCGATGTCAGCCATGTTTCTGTCAATCATGGACAATGTCGTTATGAAGGCTATCGTCGATCATTGGAATATCCGCAGCATTTTAAGATGGGGCAACGTTTAAGACTGAAATTAACAGACTGTAGCTACAGTAATGTGGTGCAGGTTGATGTCGAAACAGATAAAGGTACTGCAAGCTATAGCTTTCAATAGCGACTCTCCTCGACAAAGCAAAATTAAATCAAACCGTGTCCTCAATGGGCACGGTTTTTTTATGCCCTTCATTCAGCGCTTTGCACTGAATTCATTTCGCAAGGAATCCTCATGTCTTTTATTCGATGTCCCTACTGTCAGTCTACCCAGGTCAGACAAACCGATTCAGGCAATGCGCATGCCAATTATTTTGAGCAACTACAACGTTGTATCTCACCAACACAGATGGCGATGTTTGGCATGCAGGTCGCTCGCAAGTCAGGCTTTTCACCACTCTTCGGTGCAGCCGTTGGGGTCGTGGTGGGTGGCGTACTGGTGGTGGTGAGTCAGTATGCCTTTGAAAAATACTACAACAATGCCGAGCAGTATCTCTGTTTGGATTGCCAACAAGCGTTTGCATGGGTGCCGTAATTGCATCTCTGACTTTACACGGTTACATCTTTGAATAGATGGATTGTTTAAATCCTTTCAGCACATTTCTGCATCTTTACATCTTTCACTTTTATTTAAGGAATAATCAAAATGGCACATCAACTTGAACAAATGGCGTATGTCGGACAAACCCCTTGGCATGGTCTGGGCAATCAACTTAGCCAAAACCAACCGATTGAAGTCTGGGCCAAGCAAGCAGGTATGGATTGGCGTATTGAATCATCCAATGTCAGCTACATGGCTCAAAACTCACGTGGACAAAGCATCATCATGCCGTATGAAGAACAACGGGTACTGTATCGTTCAGACACCCATACCCCTTTATCGGTGGTGAGTCAGCGTTATCAGGAAGTCCAGCCAATGGAGATTCTGGAATTCTACCGAGACCTAACGGAGCAATCGGGCTTTGAACTGGAAACCGCAGGTGTCTTAAAAGGTGGCAAGAAGTTCTGGGCCCTGGCACGTACAGGACAAACCGCAGAACTTAAAGGTGGGGATGTCAGCAATGGCTATATTCTGTTGGCAACCGCATGTGACGGCACGTTGGCGACCACAGCACAATTCACCAATATCCGTGTGGTGTGTAACAATACTTTAGCGATTGCCTTACGAGGGCAGAGTTCCAATGCAGGCGTGGTCAAAGTACCGCACAGTACTAAGTTTGATGCCGACAAAGTCAAAGATCAACTCGGTATTTCAGTGAAAACATGGTACGACCACATGTATGAAATGAAACAACTCACTCAACGTAAAGTCACCCAGAAAGAAGCAGCGGCTTATTTTGATGCGGTATTTAACAACAATAGCCTAAGTGCGATGGAACAGGAGGATAACATTATTCAGTACTACCGTAATGTCGCGTCTCAAGCCAATCCACAACCCAATAAAACTGAACCGAATGGACGTGCCATGACCAAAGTCATGAATATGTTTAATGGGCAGGGACGTGGAGCAGACTTATCTTCAGCCAAAGACACCGCCTATGGACTACTTTGTGCGATCACCGAGTTTGTCGACCATGAACGTCGTGCGATGAGTACTGATCACCGCCTTGACTCTGCTTGGTTTGGTGCAGGGGCAGCATTAAAGCAACGTGGATTAGAGCAAGCATTATATCTTGAACCGTACCGGGTTTGTCGGAGACCAACTTTCTTGAGAGAATGTTCCAATGACAAAACCAAAATATACCCCTGAAATCAGAGAAAGAGCGGTTCAATTATTGATTGAATCTGAAAAAGATTATCCTTCTACTTGGGCTGCAATCACAGCAATTGCGCCTAAGATTGGTTGTACTCCTGAAACATTGCGTGTTTGGTATTTAAAGCATATGGATCAACTAAATCTTGCCAAAGTACAACAGATATCTGACCAAGAAAAAATGAAGCAAATGGAACGTGAAATTAAAGAATTAAAACGTG
>NZ_NOZT01000078.1:0-7713 GCF_002412355.1 Acinetobacter sp. YT-02 | reverse complement strand
ATAGTATTCGTCGTTAGAAAACAATTATTGTGACATTATTTCAATGAGTTATCTATTTTTGTCGTGTACAGAGAATTTTTTTATAAAAATCATCAGAGATATTATTTACTTTTGAATAATTCATCTCACCATTTCGTGAGATATTTTGAGCAGATAAAAAAGGATACCCTCCCTCAGTAACATATTTGGGTGTGCTAGCAACGCCACACTTTAAAATATCCGTCAAGTCTTTTAACTTTTTAGACTCCCAATCCCCATCAAACTCTTGGAATCTTAACTTCGGTGCTACCATTACTTCACCTCCGCAAAAGGTGAATCAATGCCAAGCTCTTTGCAGAAATCAGCAATCACTTCATCAGTTTTCTGGCTTTGCTGCTCAAGGTCTTTGAGTTGCTGAGCAATGGCATTCAGATCAATTTCATCCTCAGCTTCAAAAGTATCGACATAGCGTGGAATATTCAGGTTGTAGTCATTGTCTTTGACTTCTTGCAGCGTAGCGACCTTGGCATATTTCTCAATATCTTGACGCTGTTCAAAAGCTGCAATGATCTTATCGAGATGCTCAGGCAGTAGCTTGTTTTGATTCTTCTGCTTTTCAAAGTCATTACTAGCATCAATAAACAGAATATCACCTGTATGGGTACGATTTTTCTTGAGTACCAAGATACAGGTTGGAATAGATGTGCCATAGAAGATGTTGGCAGGTAAACCAATGATGGTATCTACCACATTCATTTTCTCAATGAGGTACTGACGAATCACGCCTTCACTTGAGCCACGGAACAATACACCGTGAGGAAGAACAACAGCCATTGTGCCTTGCTCATCCAATTGATGAAGCATGTGTTGTACAAAAGCCATATCTGCTTTTGAGCTTGGTGCAAGTTTACCAAAACGGCTGAAACGTTCATCTTGTAGGAAGCTTGGGTCCGCTGACCATTTTGCTGAGAAGGGAGGATTGGCCACAACAGCTTCAAAACGCTGATCAATGTGCTGAGGACGTGTGAGCGTATCTTCTTGCTTGATGTCGAATTTCGCAAAGTGAACGTCATGCAAAATCATGTTCATTCGTGCCAAGTTATAGGTGGTACGGTTCATCTCTTGGCCGTAGATCATATCGACATCTTTGACTTCACGTTTTACACGTAGAAGCAATGAGCCCGACCCACATGTCGGATCATACACTGAACGTAGGCGATCTTTCCCTTGTGTCACAATCTTGGCAAGCAAGGTGGATACGGTTTGTGGGGTGTAAAATTCACCAGCTTTTTTACCAGCACCAGAAGCGAACTCACCAATCAGATATTCGTATGCATCACCCAATACATCTGATTCTGAATTATTGAGATCGAAGTCAATATTGTCGAGATGAGTGAGTACTTTGCTGACCAATTCATTACGGTCATTAGCATTATTGCCTAGCTTGGTTGAGTTGAGGTCAAGATCTTCAAACAGATTGGCAAAGTCATCTTCTGATTCTGCACCCAAAGTACTACGTTCAATTCCTCGCAAAGTATCTGACAAATCATCCAGAATGAATGTGCCTTGACGACCAAGTTCAGCAATGGAGTGGAACAATTGTTTTGGTGCTAGGGCATAGCCAACTTCTTCGACTGAGTTTTCTTTGATTCCATTGATCAATTCTGCATGATCGGGATTGCTTTCATCGAGTTGCTGATATTGTTCTGCAACGCCTTCATCCTTCAATAGTTCATTGGCAAAGGCAATCGCTTTTTCAGACAGATACTTGTAGAAAATGAAGCCTAGGATGTAGTCACGGAACTCATCTGCTCCCATTTTTCCACGCAAGTCATTTGCGATATTCCAAAGATGTTTTTGTAGTTGTTGAAGTTGAACCTGAGTCATGAAGCAAGGATCTCTAGTAATACCTAAATTTGCTTAAGTATAGCGATTATCTACTTATAAAAATTAAGTTTTTTGGTTTCTAACACCCGAACTGCGCATAAGAGATTTTATGTTAAATAAAAAGACACCTCTTAAAGGTGTCTCTGTGAAGTAACTAACTATTTAAGTAAAAGGTTAATTTTTTGTTTAACCTCAGCTAATTCTTTACTTGTTGCTTGCCCTTTTTTTGTGGCTTTCCGTGCAACCCAATCTAAACTTTTAACTTGATCAGATAAAGCAACGTTAGTTGGATTGCCAGCTATAGAAACTTCAAAAGGGTACTTTTTAATTTGTGTTGTCAGGGGGCAACAAATCAATAAGCTTGTTAGTTTATTGTATGAAGCTGGACTTAGAACTAAAGCTGGTCTATGGCCTGCTTGTTCATGTCCAGCTTGAGGTGTGAAATTAATCCAAATAATGTCACCAGCTTCTGGAACATACTGTTGATTCATTTAGAAAATTTCCTTACCAACCGAATATCCAGTATCTACTTCATTATGCAAATTTTCAGAGGTTATACCTGCTAATAGCTTTTCTAAAGACAGATCTGATTTCTTTTTAATCGGTTTAATAACAATAGATTTATTTTTCATAGATACTTCTACGATACTTTCTGGCTTTAGATTAAGACCATTCAGTAAATCAGCAGGTAAACGCAAAGCTGCACTGTTACCCCATCTTTTAATAGTTAACTCCATCTTGACCACCTACAAGTATATACTAATGTATATACATTAAAGCTTGGTGAGCCGTATGTCAATCTGAGCTAATTGGAGGATCAGTGGGTTAATATTAAGATTAAAAAATATTTTCACATCTAATCATATGTACAAAAAATAATGTAAGACTATGATAGTCAATCTATTATTTTAGCTAGTAAAATTATGAGTTCTATTGAAAGTGAAGATACGCATTACAAAGTAAAAATTGAGCTATTCGAGACAAATCATAACTATTTAACTGCAATTATGTTAAATCAAGCAAAAAAGGCAAAAGAAGAAGACATTGGGCATAAATTCAGATGGATTATTCCAGCTATGTCGTTTGCGGTATTTAACATTGAATCGATTTGCAATTTGTATGGTAGTCAATTAATTAAAAATTGGGAGTTATTAGAAAGTGCTAGTTTTTTGGGCAAAGTCTCTTTAGTTAGTGAAAAACTTGATTTAGAAGTAGATTGGTCTAAACAGCCTTGGCAAACTATTAAAACGATGAAAGATTTTAGGAATGCTTTAGTTCACTTAAAACCCAAAAAAACAGCAGCTAAATATGTTTTTGTAGAAAAAACTATAGATTTAGATCTAGTACCTCGTTATGCCCTTCTTATAGATGGTTATCCCACCAATAAGAAAAGTCTTATGTCTTATGTAAGTATTGAAAATATGGAAAAATTCATTGATGCTGCATCTGAATTGGAAAGATATTGGAGCTGGAGTTGTTATCATAAAAAATATGATATTCATCGTTATTCCACACCTATTACTGAAGTTCTTAATAGTTAAATTTAAAAAAAATGTAGATTGAAAAATAGGTAAGGTTTTGATTTTATATAAATATTATGGATTTAATTCTGGTGAGTCTGCTTTAGAAAGTGAAAGATTGGGTTTCAGGACTCCTACTCACTTTAATGATCCATTTGAAGCAAGTGTCGTAGAAGGAGAATCTTTTACTAAAGATCGTATTCAACAAACTTTAAATAATGTAGCTATTCTAAGTCTAACTAGAAACCCATTAAATTCGTTAATGTGGGCTCACTATGGGGATGAACATAGAGGTTTTGTAATTGGTTATGATGTAGAAATTCCTTTTTTAAAATGTAAAGAGGCTAATTTAATTCCAGTAGACAAAGGGAATGTTATATATACAAAAACTAAACCTTTTATTAAAACCTCTACTAGAACAACTACTACTTTATGTAATGCAATAGATGGTATTTATGACGATGAAGATAATCAAACAAAAGAGTTGATAGATCATTTATTTTTAAATAAAGACACAATATGGAGCTATGAAGAAGAAGTCCGTATTGTTAAGCGTGTTTCTTCTGTAATTATGGAGACACATGAATATTGGGAAAATCCCTATAATACATATTCAACACTTTCCAGAGAGATCAGACCTGGTTTTAGCCAAGAAATAATACCTGGCTTAAAAATTTACGATCATCAAGTAAAGATTAAGGAAGTATATCTGGGAGCAAGAAATTCTTATCTTAAGGATAAGGATGAATGTATTGCAAAACTTTTGCCTAAAGTTCAGAAAAAAGGTGCAAAACTGTATTCTGTCTCTGTTGAGACCAAATCATGGAACTTAGCTAAAACATTAATTAGGTCTTTATGATTTTTAAATATTTCTAAAATTAACATAATACGGATTATGCGAAATGCAATTTTTTATTTCTTATAATTCATAATCTTATGTCGATGTGAAAAGCCCAACTCAGCTGATTTGGGCTTTTTTGTTGATTATTCATGTTCCACGCTTAACTTTTGAGCAATGTTCCACGATTTTAATAAGATCAGGTGAACAATCCCCTCAGCCATTCGGCAGAAAAAATCGGCTCCAGAATCCTCTTTTTTCAGGTTCAGGCTCTACATGCTCTGGAACAGGTATTCGCTTATTCTCGATTATCTCTGATTCTTTAGGTGGCATTGCTATCACTTCTGCTGCTGGTTCAGGCTGTACTGATCCAGAATCTCCAGATTGAGTGGTATTGGGTTTTGGTGCTTCCAATAGGCGTTGCATCGTTTCAATCTGATTTTGATAAAAGGACTCCCTATCTTTAGCATCATCAAGCTGATTTTTTAGCATGTCTATCTGCTGTCTAAGCAGTAAAACTTCTGCCGAGTTTGGACTGTCTATTTTTACAGGTTCTTTTACATCCTGTTTTTTAGCAGGCTCTCCAAATACACGGATAGCTTCTGATAAATCAATTTTATTATCAGAATTTTTACTTAAAATTCCTTTGTTTATGTTGTTGTAAATTGTTTGTCTATTAATTCCATATAACTTTGATAACTCTATAACTGAAAGACTTTTCATGATGTAAAACTATGCCTAAATCTGTCAAAAGTGGATGTCTAATAGACTGTCTATTTTTACAATAGATTAATTTATCCTTTTACAAGTGTTTTGTCTAAATTTGCCTAAAATTAGGCATGGTTTGTCTAACTTATTAGCTGAAATCAAAAAAAACATGGATTTAATTTTTTGTTCAAAAAACAGACAAATAGATTAATTTTAAAAATCAAAGAAGGGAACTTTCTGAAAAAAAGTTGGTAACTTTTTTTGCCTGAAAACAGATAAGAATCATAAAGATGCAAAGGGGGGTAAAAAAAGTTGGTAACTTTTGGGAAACTAGAAGGTAACTTAAATTGTTGATAGAGCAAAGAAAAACCCCAAAATGTCTTGCAACATTTTGGGGTTTCGCTTTATATTTAGCGGTACGCAGTTATTTGATGGTGGAACATCAAATAACGAAGATCATAAGGTTTGGCGACCGTTATGATTTCACACTAAGGCTTTTGTACCTGTGCAGTTATTTTTACAGTTATGTGCAGTAATTACAAGTCCTAACCTGAATTACTTCGTTATTGAATCGTTTTGTGTCCATTAAATAAGCAAATTTGTATGCAAGCTTTGCCTGCTTCTGCGTGTCCATTTTTTATGGTTGGCATGCGGTGCATGTGGAGGGAATAAGTGTCACTGGTGCATCGTAGCGATCGTCGAAAGGCGGAACCGTTACAGGGGAATCCCACATAAGCGGAGCGTTGAGAGTAGTTGTATAGGTTGGTTAAGTTGTATGTTGGGGCAACCCTCGCAGAGATACCGCCATACTTCGACAGGGAGCGCGTGGGGGAAGGTGCAAGACCTTTAGTCCTTGTCTGCATAGTCAGCAAAACTATGTGCGGATACGACCGATGCGTGGCTCCGTCAGCCCGACAGGTAAATCGGCAATACTTAAGGGATGTTGATTTTTTTCAAAATCACGCCCTTAGGGTGAGTATTGCCGAAACTCTCTCAACGTTCACCATCAGCCCGAGCAAAGCGAGGGGTGTGGTGATCTTGAGTGAGTGAGAGCACTTAGTAGAATGCTTTTATTTATCTTAGACTTTGTTGAAAATACTGTTTAAACGCAAAAAATAGAGTGTTACAGCTCGATTAACTCTTTTTCTAATAAAAGATACATTCTTAAAATAAGATAGCTTAGATCGCAAACCAGAAAGAAATATAGATATTTATAATTATACAAAGACAAACCCAGCCCCTTAGAAGGGGTCTGGGTTCTTAAAACCACTAGTTTGTACGTATTTATACTGCATCAACAGTTTGAAAATATCCTTGTCGGCCAAGACAACTAATTTTCACGATTGTAGAATCGTTTTAAGACAGTTTTTCAAGTAAATCATGCTAGCCAAAGCATGTTGATACCACTCGATTATTACTTGAAAATTCTGTGTTCATTCACCTTAAACATCACCAACTTATCGGCATAGACTTTCCCAATTAACAGCGCTTAC
Source organism: Acinetobacter sp. YT-02 (assembly GCF_002412355.1). Lineage (NCBI taxonomy): Bacteria > Pseudomonadati > Pseudomonadota > Gammaproteobacteria > Moraxellales > Moraxellaceae > Acinetobacter > Acinetobacter sp. YT-02. Next base: position 1,288 of record NZ_NOZT01000078.1, on the reverse strand, counting down.
GTTTTTATTCGCTCGAACTGTCTGCAACCTCGATGTAGCTAAGGTTTTGTACTTGTCTGATTCTCTAACACTTCTAAAGACCGTCACCGATCACCACCTCGTTGTTTGCCTAGAATCGCTTTTCTGTGAACTCATCAATCAGAAATTAAATATCTACAACTCATACGGTGTGAAGTGCGCCCACGTTAGTCTTATTTGTCTTAACGAGTAGTACGCTTATCTCTAACTTAACTAAACTCAATTCCATATTCACCCGACCGCAGTTCCAAGTCTTGTCGGGGTTATATTGTAGAGTTAAATTAATAAGGTAAAGCACTTACTCTACGCATATCGACTGCCACCAACTATTCTATAGTTGTATGTTGACAGAGCCGAATTTACAGGCTTGAGCTATCCATTGACCGCCAAAGCAAATTGCAACGTATCTCTACGAGTTCAACAATTCACCGTGACGTGCCGAGAAATCCAGTTTAACACCTCATTCCCCTATGACCTCACGATCATCTCAAAAGCCCACCTGTGCGCCATGACTATGCCCTTACGAAGCATCTGCCAGTGCATCAACGCCATTATCAATCCTTGAAATGACTCCACATCACAAATAAAACAGGGTTAATTTACTAAGTTACCAGTCGTATGTTTTAAACGCTGATAGCCCGTTAATGCCCGTTTCCGTGTCGCCCCAATGCGCCATATAAAAATATGGGATTTGACTTGGGTAACAGGTAGAAAGAGGGAGTCACACCCTCTAGCCCCTATCGTAGCCGCGCCAGCTAGATTTCTCACGCACGCAGCTTCACCGATAAAACTTTTCACAACTTGGCAGGTTGCGAAAAGGGGTGATGTTGTTTGTTCATGGTTGGCAATCCATGAACAAACAAATTTAATCAATTTGAATGTTTGGATTGGCAGTCCAACTAAAAAACAACTTCTACAAAACCCATCTTATGCGTAGTAGATACTGTGTCAAGTCGAATTTTAGGGAACAGGAACTGCTAATTATGCGATAGCATAATTCGGTTATAACTACCTATAACTAGTCTTTTAGATATAACCTTTAAAAAAATCTTTGGAATCCCTTTAAGAATCTACAAATGAGGGTATATTAATCATTAAATTTTTGGACTAAATAAGAAAAAATGATTTATTACACCACTGGCATAAAAGAGTTCACTCATACGACCCTTGCATGTTTCAGCAAAGGTTACGATTTGGGAATTTTGATTAAACCGAGCAGTTTTAGTAATGCAGAATCCATGCTTGAAAAGTGGAATGACCGCTATGGTTT
>NZ_NOZT01000077.1:0-7885 GCF_002412355.1 Acinetobacter sp. YT-02 | reverse complement strand
GCTCATCAATTTTCTGACTTAAATTTCGCTCAAATAAACTTCGAGTAATTTAAACCAATCAATCAATGAAATATATTCGATCAATCAATCAGTAAAAATCCACACAAGTTGTTCTTCATAATCTCTTAATGATCTTCTCGATGCTTCGTCAGCATCAAGCTAGGTCGGCTATATTACGCTTTATTTCTAAAGTGTCAACTGGTAATTTAAATTATTTTAAACCTCCTTTCTAAAACCCAACTCAATCACTCTTAACCAAGTTATTGTTTTACCAGAAGTTTTAATCTTCATCACCGCCGATGGATGTGCATTATAGGTGAAATATTTTGCCTTGCAAGACTTTTTGCAAAAGAAATATACTGGGTGTTTATTTTATAAACCCAAAAATACATAAACCATTGTTTTATATTGTAAATTTATTTTAAGAAAAATCTTCTTAATTCTTTAAAACCCAGCCATGAAACGTAACTCAATGTTTTATATGTAATTATTTTTATGCAAAAGCAAAAAGCAGAGCCGAAGCCCTGCTTTTGGTTTAAATAAAGTTCAAATTAGAACTTCATACTAATACGCGCCCAATAGTTACGACCAATATTGTTAAATTGCTCATTTGCAGCAAAACCCAAACCTGCATTACCCATTTTGTTTAAATGCTCGGTATAAGTTTTATCTAGTACGTTATCAACACCTACAGACACATCAACACCTTTACTTAGGTTATAGCTGCCGTTTAAAGACAGTACGCCAAAACCACTACTCTCTTTCACATCATAGCCCACGATATTACCTTCACGTTCACTGATACGACTTTGACCATCCACCATACGTAATAATGCGCCTAACGTATATTTATCCTGAACATAGCGCAGGTTTAAACGCCCTTCCAAAGGTGAAATTTGTGGTAACGGTGTATTGTTTGTGGTGTTTTCACCCCACGCATACATGGCGCTCACATCTGCCTGCAAAGCATCGGTAAATTGATAACCTATACCAACTTCTGCACCTGCAATCGTTGCATCCACATTTCGGGTTTCAGCTTTATTGTTTGCATTGTACTTGGTCAAGATAAAATCTTGAACCAAACCTGCATAAGCCGATGCCCAAGAACTGAATGTGCCATGTTCATGTTGATAACCCAAATCAAGCTGAAGTGTTTTTTCAGTATCAATGCTCTTAAAGGTATTGTCACTACCATTACCTTTAACAGGGCTAAACAATTCCCAATAATCCGGCATACGCTCTACATAGCCCAAACCGACATAAGTTTTAGCATCATGGTGTGGATGTTTATTTTCCAAACGAATAAAACCACTTGGCAAGGTTTCTTTACGTTGTTGAGCCGTTTGTACTGCGTCTACTTCGATCTGATCAACACGTATACCTGTAACCAACTTATTATGATCATTCAGTTGATAACTCAGTTCACCAAAACCACCATAAGACTGAAACTCCATATCGGTTAAAACAGGCTTAGTCAGATAAGAACCTTGTTTATCTGTTTTGCGAATACCATGTTCATTATTTTGGGTATCGATACCTGTAATAAACTGTAATTTATCCCACTCATGCGTCACAGCCATACGTGCATTTAATGTTTTACGCGTCACATTGGTTGCCATTTCCATCATAGGTTTGGCGCGTAAACTATAGTTATCCATCACGTGATCATTAAAACTATAGTTCACCTGTGCTTCAATTTTCTTAATCACATCGGTGATATTTTTCTTTTCTACACGTAAACCCAAACTTTCGCGGTCAAATTCAGAACCATCCATCATGCGGCCTGCATAAACCACTTCGGCATCACCACGACCACCTGTCAGCTCAAGCCAAGTATTTTCATCGGGTGTCCAACCTAAAGCAACATCGGCATTCCAACGCTCCCAATCCGAAGGAACAGTTGTACCATTGCCATCTTTATAGCTGTCAGCCACAGAACGGTTAGCATTTAAACGAATATATTTCTGCGCATCGCCCGCTGCTGCTTCAATATTATGATCCAAACGGCCAAATGAACCCATCAAAACACTGGCTTGTCCACGATAGTTTTGACCTTTACCAAATTGTTCAGGCTTACGCTCAAACAATACCGTTGCTGCCGAACCCGTGTTGGCATATTGCACAGTTTGCGGGCCTTTAATCACGGTAATTTCATCAAAACTTTCTGGTGAAATATAAGAGGTTGGCGAGTCCATACGACTCGGACATGCGCCCAAGTTTTCAGAACCATCGGTTAAAATTTTAATACGTGAACCAAACATGCCACGGAAGGTCACATCACCATTGGTACCAGCGCCACTATTCACTGCACTAAAACCGACAATACTTTGTAAATAATCTGCACCATCTGTGGCTGGAATAGGCTGAATAGGTTGTTTTGGATTGGCACGTACCACCAGACCGTTGGCATCATTACCCTGCTGTGCAGTCGCAACAATTGGGGCAAGACTGTGTGCATTGGCAGTCAAAACGGTTTGATCGGCAAAAGCACTTGCAGAATAGCAGACAACACAAACTGCAGCCGCAACAGGCTGTAATAAAAATTTAGGCTGAGCCATTTTATTTCTCACTTAAAACATAAATACAGTTAGGGTCAAAATAGACCCGAAAAAATCTTGAATTTATGCAAAGTGAGGCGGGGCACGTCCTTGGGGAAGTAAAAAAAGTTGCTGAAGTGCAAACCAAACGTGTTGAAAACGTTTTTGGAATGCCAAAAGACGGACTTGAATACGATCAAGCACTTCTTTTAGTTCTAATTCAGGTGGCAGGACTAAATTGCCATATACCGTACAGTACTGGCATTGATGTGAAGCATCGTGATGATGATGTTCATTTTGTGTCGTAACTTGTTGTTGATCTGCATGTAGATGTGAGCTGTGCACATCATGATCCACAGCAGCCATTGTTTTGTGTGGCAATAAAAGTGCACGCGTGATGGTTTCACAGACTGGCGCAATCTGGTATTGCTCAGGCAGCAAAGGCTGTAAAAATACAGCAATCTGTAAAAATACTGCGATAAATGAAAGCAGTAAACCACTACGCAACAATGAATACATCTATCCTGAATTTGTATGGCACAAGTATAACAAAGCCCAATCGAAATTGGGCCGATTTTGGGCTTAAGTCTAAACTTGTGCCTCAAGCCTTCTTGATTGGTCTACGTTTTAACGCTTAACCACGACTTTTTCTTTCTGGCGCTGACGCACTATTTTTTCGACTTTTTCACGAGCGCGCTGACGTTTGAGCGGAGATAAATAATCGACAAATAACTTGCCATTTAAGTGATCCATTTCATGTTGAATACAAACAGCGAGAAGTTCATCCGCTTCTAGCGTAAAGGATTGACCCTCAAGGTTAATCGCTTCAATTTTTACGCGTGACGGACGCTCAACTTTGTCGTATATTTGAGGCACTGACAAACACCCTTCTTCATACGGTTGGGTCTCTTCAGTCAATGGGGTAACTTTGGGGTTAATGAAGACCATGGGTTGATCTTTATTTTCAGATAAATCCATGACAATCAGCTGAATATGATGATCGACCTGCGTTGCAGCCAGACCAATTCCGGGTGCCGCATACATCGTTTCAAACATATCTGCAGCAAGCTGACGAATCTCGTCGGTGACTTCTTCGACTGGTTTTGCAATGGTACGCAGACGGGGATCCGGGAAACTTAAAATAGGTAATAAGGCCATGGGACATCCTCACTTATGCCATTGATCAAAAAACCGAATGAAGGAATGCTTCATCAAAAAAATGTGTGTAAGATCGTTATTATAACGCAACTACATACATAATTTTAGGAATTATGATAATGAAAAAGGTTTTGACAGACACATCCTCTTTTCGTGTCTTGGGGTTTAAAAAGCAAGTTTTAGCACTCGCGGTATGTCTCATAGTGGGACTTGGTGCGATCAGTGTGGCTGAAGCAGCACCTGCACGAAACATCAATCCGCCTGCCTTAAAAGCCAGCGCACCGAATGTGTATGTGGTAAAAAAAGGCGATACCTTATGGGATATTTCCAAAAAATTCCTGAACAACCCATTACGCTGGCCTGAAATTTGGGCAAGTAACCGTCACGTAAAAAATCCGCATTGGATTTTCCCGGGTGACCGTTTGTTGATGTGTACCTATGAAGGCCGCCCAATTATTGGTAAAGATGAAGGCGATGGCTGTGAAGGTATTATCCGTCGTTATGCAGGCAAGAGCACCAATTTACAGCCACAAATTCGCGTGGAATCTTTAAATAATACCATTCCTGTAATTCCGCTTGACTATATCAAACACTGGTTAGAGCGCAGCAGCATTATTGCCGCAGATGCGTTACAGGGTACACCGTATATTTTGGGTACTTCTGATCAACGTGTTTTAGCCGCTAAAGGTCAAAGTGTGTATGCGCGTGGTGCAGGTCTGGAAGTAGGTCAACGCTACGGTGTATATCGTGAAGGCGAACCGTACATGCTGACCGATGCCAATGGTCAAAAATTCAATGCAGGGATTGAACTCACTCAAGTTGCTGCAGGTATTGCAGTACGTGGTGAAAATGACATCACCACACTTGAATTGACCGATACCTACAATGCCGAAGTGCGTCGTGGTGATCGCGTCTTACCAATTTATGACCCAATGCTGCCAACCTTGTTCTACCCAACGCATGCTGAAAATGTCAGCACAGGTGGTCAGGTGCTACGTGTGATGGGCTCGATTGGTACCGCAGCAAAACACAGTGTTGTGGCGATTGATCGCGGGACATTACATGGCGTGCAATCTGGTCATGTGTTTAGCGTAGCGCAAAAAGGCGAAGTGGTCACCGACCCGAAAACCAAAGAACGTGTTCAGCTTCCAGGCGAACGTATTGGCAATATCATGGTCTTCAAGAGCTTTGACCACATTAGCTATGCCTATGTTTTAGACAGTGAATTACCAATTAAAGTCGGTGCGAGCTTACAAGCACCACGAATGGACGACTAAAACGGTTTAAGATGGTGATGTTGAATTCATTCAGCCCACAGCAAATCAACTACATTTTGTTGTGGTATTTGGTTCAACATTCACTGTCTAGTTTTTCCAAACTCGTACAACATTATGGTTCCGTGGCTGCCGCAGTGCAGCCCGAACACCTCCTCACATGGTCAGATGTGCGCATTCATGCCAACCATCTACAACGCGCCAAAGAATATCTCAGCCCAACAGGGCAACTCGCCTTTGAACAATGTCTGAATCAACTGCAACAGCAGTGCGATTTTATTCTAACTTTGGACGATGCGGACTATCCCAATCAGTTACGACCCTATTCCAACAAGCCACCCATTTTATTTGGGCAAGGCAATGCACAGGCTTTGTTGCAAGCGCAAATTGCGATTGTCGGCAGTCGCAAAGCCAGCCCGCATGGTCGGCAAGTAGCTTATGATTTTGCTTATTATTTAAGTGAACAAGGGTTCTTTATCAATAGTGGTTTGGCACAAGGTATTGATGAAGCCGCACATCAAGGTGCTTTGCAACATCAACGTACCATTGCAGTCATGGGCACAGGTTTGGACAGCACTTATCCAAGTGCACATCACAGCCTGCGCCAAAAAATTGTAGAATCTGGTGGTGCCGTGATTACGGAGTTTTTACCACAGACTAAGCCCTTACAGCAACATTTTCCACGACGTAACCGTATTGTCAGTGGACTAAGTTTAGGCGTGATTGTTGCTGAAGCCAGTTTAAATAGTGGCTCGCTGATTACCGCGAAACTGGCAGCAGAGCAAGGCAAATTAATTTTTGCCATTCCAGGACATATTTACAGTGAATTTCATCAAGGTTGCCACCAATTGATTCGTGAAGGTGCAATTTTAGTGGATCATCCTGAACAAGTGATTGAAGATTTAGCCCTACCCACCCAATGGCAATATCAACAAAACCAAATAGCATCAAGCCAAAATCAGACTACAGCAGCTTCAACAAAAGCAAAATTATCTACACCACCGACTGAAGCAATACTTCAAACCACCACAACAAAAACAGCAGATACAAGTACACCGCATATTCCCGAGCATTTATTGGCACTGTATCAACAACTGGATTGGGTCGGACAAAGCATCGATCACTTGGCACAGCAACTGAATTTAGATATTGCCACACTCACCAGCGCATTAATGGAACTGGAACTCATGGGCTTCTGTTTACAACAATCAGGTTTATATCTGCGTTGTCGTCCACTCAAATAAGGTTCACAATAAGCGCCTATTTCACGTTTCTGTTTAGGTAAAACTCCCATGATTACAACTTCTGTCACCGAAGCCGCTGCATGTCTACAACAAGGACAGGTACTGGCCTATCCTACAGAGGCGGTTTGGGGATTGGGATGTGATCCATATAATCAACAGGCATTTTTGGAAATTTTGCGTCTGAAACAGCGTCCGATTGAAAAAGGTGTGATTTTACTGGCAGGACATCTGTCACAAGTAGAGCATTTGCTGCAGGATTTAAACCCCGAAATGCGAGATCGCGTAATTGCGTCATGGACGAATACTTACCCCACAGATCGAGCAACCACCTGGCTATTACCCAGCACAGCCGCAATTCCAGAGTGGATTACAGGTCAACACCCCAAAGTAGCGGTGCGCGTAACCAATCATCCTTTATGTATGGCGTTATGCCATGCCTTTGATGGCTTTATTGTATCGACCAGTGCTAATCCTGCGGGACTTGCCCCTGCACGCTCTTTGCAAGAGACAACGCAATATTTCCATCAACAATTGCACTACTTAAATGGTGATTTGGGTTTAAGCCAGCAACCTAGCCGTATTTTAGATGCAGAGAGTGGGGCAGTGATTCGCGCCTAGCTTTAGACAAATTTTAGTTGACATCCTCCCCGACCTAAAGGACGGAGATTCCTACTGCTAGACGCTCATGTCCGAGCGCAAGAATATTCAGTGCGGAATTTACATCCCGATCATGGAGCGTACCGCACTCCACACACTGCCACTCTCTTATTCCAAGTCCTGCTCTACCTTTCGGACTACTATAGCGTGAGCCACAGCACGAACAAGTTTGGGTGGTATAGGCTTCATTGACTTCTTCATAACATACCCCTGCGTTCTCGCATTTATACTTGAGCATGGTTCTTAGTGTTGTCCAACTGGCATCTAGCACTGATTTAGCCAATCTGGTTTGTGTTAATGCTTTGGCATTCACATTGCCAACGAAGATGGCTGCATGTTCATTCACCAATTTTCGGCTGAATTGATGCAGCATGTTTTATCTTACATTTTTAATCTTGGCATGGATGGCTTTGACACGTTTCTTATTTTTTGCACGTTGAGCAATACCAAGTTTTTGTTCATATTGCCGATAGATTTGAGGTGCTTTAAGTTTTACGCCATCTGAACAAGTCGCTAAATCTTTTAAACCTAAATCTATGCCAATTGAGGTTTTAGCGTTGTTTTTTTCTATTTTGACTGCATCAACTACAAGACAAACATACCAACGTCCACGACTATCTTCTACGAATGTGCCTGTTTTGATATTGTATTGACTTAATCCGTAACTATCCCATAGTTTAAATTGATGCTTGCCATATTGAACATAGCCATCAGCATATTTGATTGCAACCTTTTTAAACGGTATCCAACCCAGTGAACGTCTAGCTGATTTTTTATTACTGACACGCCATTTTAGTTTTGCTTTTTTGAACTGCTTGCGTCTTGTGACCAATTCTTCTGTCACTGCCTGAATAGTTTGACTGTGCAAGTTGCATTCTTTCGATGTGCCTTTCGTGTATTTTGCAATGTCGTATGCTGAAAAGAATTGTTGTTTACGTTGCAGATGCTTAAAACACAAATCATTGACATAATTCCAGACAAAATTTACTTCGGATGCTAACTGATTTAGCACCTT
>NZ_NOZT01000076.1:0-8434 GCF_002412355.1 Acinetobacter sp. YT-02 | reverse complement strand
CTGCTTGCGTCTTGTGACCAATTCTTCTGTCACTGCCTGAATAGTTTGACTGTGCAAGTTGCATTCTTTCGATGCGCCTTTCGTGTATTTTGCAAGGTCGTATGCTGAAAAGAATTGTTGTTTACGTTGCAGATGCTTAAAACACAAATCATTGACATAATTCCAGACAAAATTTACTTCGGATGCTAACTGATTTAGCACCTTGCAATGTTTGTCTTTTATGCGTAATTTGAGTGTCTTCATCCAATTATTTTAACAGTATTTTTCTTAATAGTGACTATATTACAAGTATTTAAAACGACATTTCGTGTCGTTTATATGGTTTACTCCAATCGCTTATATCCTCGTGCTGAACCACGAGGTTATTCGCTCCAGTGGATAAAAATAAAGATTTTCTATCTGTACAATCTCGTTAGAATACTCACAGCTTATCTTAGAGAATTGTCATGTCTAAACCACAGCAAAAGCAAAAAAACTCAGCCTTGGCAGAATTGATAGAAGAACAAAAACTGCTCTGTGAAGAATTTGGTTCAGCCTATATTGCAGTGAGTGGCGATGATGTTGTCGCAGTTGCAGTCCAGACCTTAAATAAAGACCCAATTGTGGGCTTGCGTAAAGCGCCAGAAGGTGAAGAAAAAGTCGCGTGGTACATTTATGGCGGTGAATTGGGTGAAGATGAAGTGAACTTTGAAACCATGCCTGTGCGCGAGTTGCAAGATATTTTGCCTGACGTGCTTCCATACTTGGCTTTAGAACAAGGCTACCGCTTTATGATTGATGCTGATGACTATGAAGATGTCTGGAAAGAAGGCGATGAGTCTTAAGCTTATGCGCATGTCGAACATGGCAAAAATATCGGTGAGCATTATGCTTGGACTGCAAAGTCTGAGCGTAATGGCACAAGGTATTCAAGCGCAGCAGTTGGCACTTGAAGCATCATCTACACCTATTACAATTCCACATACAGCCAATGGGTTGACCCAAACACAATATCAAGATTTGTTAAATCAATACACGCAAATTGTGAATGACAGCAAAAAAATATTGGATGATCCTACGAGCCAAGCAACGGCAGAACAACAAAAACAGGCATTTTGTGCACGCTATCACGCCTATAAAAATATTGCTGAAATTTCCGAGTACAATCCAAACTTGTATCCTGCACCTGTGATGTTAATGGTGGCAAAGCGTTATTTAGAACAGCAGCACAACAGTTTCACGGCTTCAGGTATGACTGAACAAGTTTTTTGTGCAGGAGCTACATCTAAATAGTGTGATCTGCCTTATAAGTGAATAGCAAATTTAAAGATTGAAGATGCAGGCGTATAAAACCCCAAAAACTGGGGATTCCTTTTAAGCAGATTGTGAAGTCATACTTCATTTTTTATCAATTTTCATGCAAAACTAACTTTGCAAAGACTGTAGAATCTTTTAACTTGCAGGTAGTGAACTGAGGGATAGGCGACATAGATGAAATGGGATGAAATTGGCGAGCAGCCTTGTTCGATTGCACGAACCTTGTCGGTGATTGGTGACCGTTGGACGATGCTGATTATTCGTAATGCCTTTATGGGCATGCGTCGCTTTGATGATTTTCAACAACATTTGGGCGTAACGCGGCATGTATTGTCAGATCGTTTAAAGCGTTTGGTGGAACATGAAATTTTAGTCAAAGTGCCTTATGTAGAGCGCCAAGAACGTTTTGAATATAAATTGACAGAGAAGGGCTTGGAGCTTTATCCCTTAATGCTGTCTATGGCAAATTGGGCAGATAAATGGATGGATCAAGGTTTAGGTAAGCCTGTGGAATACATCCATAAAAATTGTGCTAAGACGTTTCAACCTGTCGTGGTATGTTCGGAATGTGGTGAAGAACTGCATGCCAAGCAAGTAAAACCACATTTTACCCCAGTGTATTATCAGTACATCCAAGCACAGCAGAATTTAAAACAAGCCTAAATCAGTGCTGTATTAATCAGCAACAGTTTGTCTATAAGCAGTTGGCTGGTTTAGGAATACCCGCTAAACGACTTAAATGCCGTGCCACCAAACCTGTATTAAATTTTTCCTGCAAAACAGCGTTGTTAATCTCTGGGCTTACAGTTTTCATTAAAAATTTGATTAAAGGACGGGTTGCAGGTGAGTGTCCAAATTGCTGATAAAATTGGCGTACAGCGTGCAAAACTTCAAAATGCCAAGCTGTGAGTTCAAGCTCTAAACTTTGCGCCAATTCTTGCGCCACTTGTTCATTCCAGACAGTGTAATCCAGCAAATGTCCATCTTGATCTAATTCTAGTGTCATCTCTTGTTTCATTCACCCTTAAAAATGCTTTGCATTGGTTTCATATCATTACGGCTTGCTATTTTAAGCTGATACAGCGCTGATGTGCTAAACACAGCGTTGCAAAAGCTGCATAATTAATCGGCTGTACATTTTCCGCCAAATGACCATTCAATAGTTCTGCATCATTTTCCAGTACATATATTTTGTCTAGCTGGGCACAGAGTGGATGTTGCTGATGCAATACCGCATCACCCATAAGTACAACGCTGTCTTGCGGAGCATACAAGGCATTTAGCTCTGCTAAAATTGTTGCGGTGCTATCAAAGCTCGCTTGGATTAAATATAAATTTGCGTCAGACATGCTTTTCTCTTTAGATGTTTAGATATGGTCAAATGATCAATCAGATTGTTAAACCACCGATCAGCCTACCAATATAAAACTCGATCAAAGGTTTGAATCAGCTCCCGATTCAGTTCCACCCATTCAATCTCATGTACCGTATTTTTGATAAACGGCGAGTTAGCATGTTTATTTTCAATCAAAATTGGGCTGAGGTCATAAAACTCAAAGCTATCAACCAAGTTGGATGCCACTTTAAAAGCATGTTTTAGTGAATCAAATGCCAGTTCCGACTGTAATAGGCTTAATGCCGCATCTTGTAATAACACTTTGACTTCACAACCAAAAGTTGCCAGTACCATTGTTGCAGACAAGCTTTCATGCACTTGTAAGCTGTTTAAATTGGCCTGACGTAAAACCACGAGTACAGTTTTCACACAATTTACCTTTTAAATGCAACAGATTTACAAAATGAATCGCTTAAAATTGAATCAGGCGTTCTGTGCTTTGCACTGCATCGGCCAGTTCGCCCAAGCCAACCAATTCAAAGCCTGCGGCTAAATTGTGTTGGCTCAGTTGATGGCGTTTGGCATTGTCTGCATCGCTAATACCACGTGCCAGTGCGGCACTTACACATACGGGTAAACGAATAGACAATTTTTGCCATTCTGTTTTGAGGTTGCGTTGATCATCGGGTACCCATTGCAACTCATTCGCTACAGCAACGCCATCTTGATAAAAAAACACACGAAAAGCCTCATTTTTCTGTTGTAAGGTTTGAGCAAGACCGAGTGCATGCCATGCATGAATAGAGGTTGGTGCGGAGGTTATTAGTAATAAGGTGCTCATCAAAATTCACTAATGCAATGTGCCAAGGCGCATTCAGACTTTATAAAAAAAGGTAGTATAAATGATTTTAGTGACTGGTGGTTTAGGCTTTATAGGCTCACACATTGCATTAAGCCTAATGGCTCAAGGGCAAGAGGTCATTATTGTAGATAATTTATCCAATGCAAGTATGCAGACTTTAGAGCGACTTGAATATATTGCAGGGCGTTATGTGCCTTTTGCCAAACTGGATGTAAGAAATACGCCTGCGCTGAACAAAGTTTTTGAACAATATTCGATTATTGCGGTGGTGCATTGTGCAGGGTTTAAATCTTTAGAAGAATCGGTGCTTAAACCACTGGAATATTATAACGATAACGTCAGTTGTATTATGAGTTTATTGCGTTCCATGCAACGTACAGGTGTGCGTCGTTTAGTGCATCTTTCAAGTATAGCGGTCTATGGCAAGTCAGGATTGAATCTGGAAGAAAGCCAGAGTTTTAATTACACCTATGCCAATCCGTATGTGAAATCTCAGCAGATGGTTGAAGAAATCATCCGCGATACTTTTAGAACCGATAATGAATGGAATATTGCTATTTTGCGCTTGAGTAATATAGCAGGTGCATTTGAACACGGCATTTTAGGTGAAGTCGTTGCTCCGTTACCTAAAAATATTATTCCTTTGGCGATGCAAGTCGCAGTACAGCAGCGTGAAGCGATTGAATTACGTCAGCAAGCTAATACTGCAGATCAAACTGTAGAACGTAGCTTTGTGCACGTACTCGATGCCTGTGATGCTGTGATTGCAAGCCTGCATTGGTTATTTGAGCAAACGCATAGCTGTGAAGCTTTTAATATTGCGGGAGAAGTGGTTTCAATTCAACAATTACTTGCACGTATTAGTGAAGTCACTGACACTGAAATTGCTACAGTTCCTGCAATTCATTATGAATATCCTGAGTTAGATCAGTTAGGTGCAGTCGTAGATAAGGCACAACAGTATTTACACTGGCAGCCAAAACGTAGTCTGGAAAAAATGCTAGAGGATGAATGGCGTTTTTATCAAAATACGCTTAAGCATTAAAAGTAAGCGCTATAAAATTCGTTGAGATGCGATTCACGAAGCCTCATAGCTGAAACAGATACAATGCAACGGAATTATTGATAATAATTATCATTTACTAGGCTGTCTGTTTTTTATAAGATCGAGATAAGAGCACATGACATCATTGAAATCACGAAGGAATGAGGCTGAACATGCAAACACGTATTGAACATGACACCATGGGTGAGGTTGAAGTTCCGAATGACGCGCTTTGGGGCGCACAAACTCAGCGCAGCTTACAAAATTTTAAAATCGGCAATGAGCGTTTACCACGCGCCATGATTCGCGCTATGGGTTTGGTTAAAAAAGCTGCGGCAATCACCAATGCAAACTTAGGGCAAATCCCTCAAGAGTTGGCGCAGTACATTGTCGGTGCAGCAGATGAAGTCATTGCAGGGCAGTGGGACAGTCAATTTCCTTTGGTGGTGTGGCAAACAGGTTCGGGTACGCAAAGTAACATGAACTGTAATGAAGTGATTGCCAATATCGCCAATCAAAAACTGGGGAATCCTTTAGGTGCACAAAAGCCTGTACATCCGAATGATCATGTCAACCGCGCCCAATCGACCAATGATTCTTTTCCAACTGCAATTCATGTGGCAGCGAGTTTGCAAATTAATGAACTGCTCATTCCTGCAGTAAAGAGTTTGCGCGATACGTTGCATGCGAAAAGTGAAGAATTTTCTGAAATTGTCAAAATTGGACGTACACATTTACAAGATGCGACACCATTAACTTTAGGGCAGGAATTTAGTGGCTATGTATCGCAGCTAGATCATGGTTTAAAACGTCTAGAACAGGCTTTAACAGGCTTGTATGAGTTGCCATTGGGCGGTACAGCAGTCGGTACAGGCTTAAATGCACATCCTGATTATGCGGTACAGGCAGCGGAGCAATTGGCACAGCTAACAGGCTTAGCATTTGTGACTGCACCAAATAAGTTTGAGGCTTTGGCGGGGCGTGATGCTGCGGTATTTGCTTCAGGTGCATTAAAAACTTTGGCGGTGAGTTTAAATAAAATTGCGAATGATATTCGCTGGTTAGCCAGTGGCCCGCGTTGTGGTTTTGGTGAGCTGCGTATTCCAGAAAATGAACCTGGTTCAAGTATTATGCCGGGCAAGGTTAATCCAACACAAAGCGAAGCAATGACCATGGTAGTTGCACAGGTATTGGGCAATGACACCACAATTAACGTGGCTGGTGCATCGGGCAATTTTGAGCTGAATGTATTTATGCCAGTAATTGCATATAACTTATTGCAATCTATTCAACTCTTGGGCGATGCATGTAATAGCTTTAATGAGCATTGCGCCGTTGGCATTCAAGCAAACCGTGAAAAAATAGATCACTTTTTGCATGATTCACTCATGTTAGTGACCGCTTTGAATCCTGTAATTGGTTATGAGAATGCAGCGGAGGTGGCAAAAACAGCTTATAAGGAAAATAAAACCTTAAAGCAAGTTGCAGTAGAGCTGAATTTGGTCACAGCAGAGCAGTTTGATGAAGTGGTACGTCCTGAACAGATGATTGCTCCGAATACCAAATAGTCAGTTTTAAGTAAATTGAGAGGTCTGTGTTTGTCTGCTCAAGATGACAGATAAACACAGACTTTGTTTATAAAAATCAGTGAAACTTTGAAGTATTCTTTCTTATTAAAATTATGTTGTGTATAATTACACAATGAACAGCAAAGACATTATTAAGCGTCTTGAGCAGGAAGGCTGGTACAAAGTGGGTGGTAAAGGCGACCATGAAAAGTATAAGCATCCTGAAAAGCCTGGACATGTTGTGGTACCACATCCACGTAAAGATATGCCAATAGGAACTCTACGCAATATATATAAACAGGCTGGTTGGGAGTGGAGGTAAAAATGTTATATCCAGTATATGTTCACAAAGATGAAGATAGCGCATACGGTTTAACCTTTCCTGACTTTGATGGATGCTTTAGCGCAGCAGATGAGATGCAAGATATTCAGCGCATGGCACAGGAAGCGGTTGAAGTTCACTTTGATGGTGAAGATATTCCGTTACCAGAACCATCAAGCCCAGAGCAATGGTTAGGTGATGAGCGATTTGAGGGGGGGTTTTGGTTGTTAGTTGATATTGATACAACAAAAGTAAATACAAAGTCTATTCGTATTAATATCAGCATGCCAGAAGCTTTAGTGAAACGTATTGATGCTGTTGCAAAAAAACAACATTTAAGCCGTTCGGCATTCTTAGCTAAAAGCGCGGAAATGGCGTTGCATTAATCAAGTAAAATATACTAAACCCAGCCTAAATGCTGGGTTTTCTATTGCACCTAATTTGAATGTAGAGGGGTAATTCATCCTAATACGATTTTAAATTTATGTGTTGGTGTAAAGACATAATTTGCATAACGGCAGAATAGGCTGCTACAAGGTGCTATCTAAATGTAATAGTTCAAAACCCGTCATTTAGTCGCATTAACCACTTTTAGATGCTTTCTTTTATGCCCGTTCCTTATTCAACTTACATTGATTAAGCTGCCATAATTGCTAGAATACGCAATACTTCAAAATACTGTTTTGCTAAAGTTTTGCATTTATTTTGCAAAATTTAATTTTTTTATAAGCAACTCAATATCTTAACTACGGAAATTTTCAATGCTCTCAATTTATTTATTGTATCGTTCACAATAAATTAACTATTTGATTTTAAAAATAAAAATAGGGTTAAAGTTATTGAGAAATATGTCAATTTGGGTGCTTATGTAAACTATGTAAAACAAGGACTTATAATATAGTTTTGCAAGGCTATTTTGTGTCAGCAGAGCCAATAAAAAAGCTCCCGAAGGAGCTTAGTTTGAAAACGGTAAATCGATTCCTATATCTGCATCATTCCATATAATTTCATGACCAGATGCATATCTCTCTGTCATTTTTTCTGAGGCATGTCCTGCTAATGTTTGAGCGGATTTTCCTGCTTTTTTATGCAAGTGAATTGCTAATGCTCTGATCTCATGGAAGCTTGGTAACTGTCTACCGCTTAATTCAGGATAGGCATTTGCTTTCTTAACAGCATTAAGAAATTAGCGTGAAACATATTGCGCTTCGAGTTGCGTCCAATGTGCTTTGGTTTGGCTTTTATTTTTGGTTTTACCTTTTGGCACACGATGGATGATAAAAGGACTAACCACATCGTCTTTACATCGATCTAAAACTTTTTGAAGTTCAGCATTAATTTTTATGCGAACGTATCCAGCACCTTCGAGTAATTCGAAATCAGAGATGGATCAGGAAATTTGAACAACTCCTATAAGTGATATTCTGCTCCTCAAATGATGTTATAAACATCAATATATGGAGTATTTTATGGCACGTAGACCAAGAAGAAATCATTCAAATGATTTTAAAGCTAAGGTAGCACTTGCTGCGATTAAAGCAGAAAACACTTGCTGAATTGAGTGCTGAATTTGATGTTCATCAAAACCAAATTATTGACTGGAAAAATCAATTGATCTCAGCTTCCTCGCAAGCTTTCGATCAATCAAAAGCTCCATCAGAACCCACCATTGATCTTAAAAAGCTACATGCAAAAATCGGTGAGCAGGCATTAGAAATTGATTTTTTAGAAGGTGTGTTGAAGAAACTGGGCCGCTTCAACCACAAAAGTTAATCGACGACTCACTTCAGATTTCAGTATCTAAGCAAGCTAAGCTGCTGAAAGTCTCCCGTGGTTGTTATTATTATCGCCCAAAATCTGTTAGCTCATCAGATCTGAAGCTGATGCGGTGTATTGATGAATTACATATGCAATATCCTTTTGCAGGTAGCCGTATGATGCGTGATTTGTTGAATCGTCAAGGGCATCATATAGGACGACGTCATACACGTACTTTAATGAAGAA
>NZ_NOZT01000075.1:0-13348 GCF_002412355.1 Acinetobacter sp. YT-02 | reverse complement strand
GGTGGCTTAACTAGAGCGGAATATCACTTATAAATACGCTTTTAGTTGTTCAAACATGTGGGACCACCTCTTACGAAATTCAGATGTAAGCAACTGAATAGCCAACGATTTTATAGACACCTTTTAGTTAGATTTTTTTCAGTTTTTATAAGAACTACTGATTAGGACCTTGACGCCCTGCTTTTTACTGGATAATCTTATTTTAACGCAGCAAAATCTGTGTCCAGGCGTGAGAACCTGATAAAATCTAGGTGCAATTAAATGTCGCACTTGCGGCTATTTTTTTGCCTACTGTTAAGCAGTCCCTATGGTAGCTTAGCAGGGCAGCTTCGTGCTGGCTGATCCTAGATTCAGTATTCTCACCCCTGTTAAGTTGCCTCCATTGCCGTGAGAAGTGATGGAGATAATTAAACTCTTATCTAGGAAACTGCTATGCATATTAAATTCAATGATGCAAACCCATGCATCCCAAAAAACCTCGCTAAACAACTGATTGTCGAAAGCGCTAAACTTCTGAATCATCAACAACGCCAAGCCTTGCTCGATATTTTCATGACTTTAGATCAGGCGGAAAAAACAGCTGAAAAGACACTTCAGCAACATGCTGTAGCGCAACAAAGCACCCACAACTTTTCTCAAGATCACGAATGCCAAGAAGATAATCAGGAATATTGGTCAGGTCATTACTATGATTCTTACAGTCAAGAATATCCGGAAGATTGGGTAAAACGGACTCAGTCCACCCCACATCGTCATAAGCTCCCTAGAACTACTTACTGATCGTGGGGGGGTTCCTCTTTAAAAGTAGGCATCATAATCCGAGCTACTCGACAGAGTTGGCTCGGATGAATACCGGGGAAACTGAGGGATTTGAGAACCTGATTACAGTCGTTGAACTGCATATTAAAGAACTCAATACCTCTGCCTTTCAAAATGTGTTTCCTGATATTGGCTTTCATCAAATTTATATTCAAATCTTTCATTTCATTAATCCCTCTTTACATTTCACAATCCAGTCCTGAACTGCGCTCAGCAGCCCGTTGCTTTGCTTGTAGCTCTTTGCGCTTATCTAGCTCATCTAGAGCCGTGAAGATATCTCCTGAATTAAACCCAGTAACTTTTTTTGATAGCTCTCGACTGAGGCTAGTTTGTTCGTGAGCTGCTCCATGAGTGGCTTGAGCTGCGTCTCTATCTCTGTTTTTACCAAGCTCGGCAAAATCTCCATTAACAAGCTTCTCGACTCTTCTTTTACGTCTAAAGAACTCACCAAATTCGTCACATGCATCTTTAAAACTGTCGCCAATTCGTTTTGTAAAACTTGTGAAAAATGCTCTGAGACTGTTTGCTCTGATAGCTTTTTCACTATCCCCCGATAGGTGGTTATCTGCTCCACTAACAGATTGTTCCTGTCGATTAGCTTGCTGTTCCTGTCTTTCAAAGTCTCTGTGTAGCTCTCTAGCTCTTCGATAGTCCGTGCTTGAGCCTGAATGAGCTTCAAGGCTTCTTGCTGCTGCTTCAGTTGCTGCTCTAGCTGCTGCTGTTGCTCTTCTATGATCTTCAATAACTGCGTTTCTAAACTCATTTACTTCTCCGCTACTATTCTGTAATTGCCCTCGTAGATCATGGATTTCGGATCTATCTGTACGCATAATCGGCTGTCGCAAGTCGAAAGATTCAAGGTTGCTCCCCTCACTCGTAAATCCTCGATTTGCTGGTTCATTCGGCTTAACTGATTTTTTTGGTGATTTAGATAAAGTCCTGTTCCTATACTGCTCATAACTAAAACGCCAACTAGAATAATCAACGGCCAAACTGACGTAATAAGGGCTTTTTTCAAAGTCGCTTGGCGTACTATCTCTTCTTGTAAGCAGTTCGACTCTTGCAAGCTCTCCTGTAAGCTCTCGACTTGCTTCTGGAGGGCTGCCTGAAGTTCGTTGATTGCTTGTGTATGTGCTTTCTGCAATGTTTTCTTGTCTGTTGTAATCTGCTCGATAATCTCGCTCGTTGCTTCGCTCTGCTGGTTTTTCAACACCTCCTTGTTGGTCAAGATTTGGGTCTCTAGCTCTTTCGTGGCTTGCATGTCCTGCTTTCTCAAGCTCAACGTCTCTTTGCTGATACTTCTGCTGAAATTCTCGGATCTTGCCGTCAATTTGTTCTGCGTATCGCTGAAGATTTTCTCTATAACGCTTTCGAGCTTCTCTTCTGTATCGTTCTGACGCTTCTGCTGTAAGGCTATCGCCCTCTGCTCCAAATCTAAAATTCTGCTCATAGATCGCACCTGTTAGCCTGATAGGTCGGCTTTTTTCGTCATCATTATGTGGGTTACGTATTGAAATGCTGTTTGGTTTTACCCCTGTGATCTCAAGTCCAAGAGCAGTGAGCCACTTTTTCATGCTCTCACGGTCAGTAATAAAGCCTTCTTCAATTTGTTTTTTGGCTGCTACATCTAAAACTCTTTTGATGTCCGCTGTATTTTTAGGCAGGCTTTTCTTAGTTTTGATGTCTTGGCGAAACATCGGATCGTCTGGGTCATGTAACTGATGCTCAAAGTTAATAATCTTCTTAAACAGATCAACTCTCGGCATATCGGCCTCATGATAGAAGGGCTGTAGCCGGTTTCCTGTCAGGATTTCAGTGTTTGGAATCAAGAAATTCAACTCAAGCCTGCGCTCCCCTGTTTCCTCGTTTAGCTTGTCTTTATGCTCAATCCACAAGACACGGTACTGATCTGAACTCATGCCTGGAAAAAGACAGTGCTCAAAATCGGCCATGATTTTGCGCTTGGCTTCATCTGATAAATCGCTCTCGTAAAAACTCAGGCATCCGGACGTATATTTTTTTGCAAAAGGCGAACTGTCTATAAGTCCTGCAACTTCTTGCTCATTACCACTTAAAATTTTTGCATGCTCACGGTCGCGCTTTTTCCCAAGAAAGTAATCAAGCGGCCCTTTTGAAAGTCCTGCGCCATATCTGAAAAATTCGACAATCATTTTAAGTCTCGTCTCAGTGCTTCAAGGTTTTCATTGATAGCAATCAACAGGTAAAACAGTCTCACTGCATCAAACGGCTCCCCTTTCGCAATATCAGTATTCAAAGCTTTTGCGACCTGATTAATGTTGTTACCAATTCTTGAAAGTTCGAGTAAAAACTCTCGATCAATTTTTGAATAAAAATTTTTTTGCTCTTTTTTATTAACAGCATTCAACGCTGAATCTCGTAAAAACTTGGCGATGTTCAAAACGTTTGCTTCTTTCAGAGTTTCAACTTCTGCTAATGACATCCGTACTTTATAGCTTTTCTCTCTTATTGCTTTAGCCATATTTGCCTGCCTGCTTTTGCTTTTGGGGGTTAAGGGGTCTCCCCTTACAAGGTCATAGAACCAATTTTTGAGCGAAGCAAAAAAAGGGGTCTCTATGTATCCTTGCGTTCCAATACTGATTCACCTGACGTTACCAGAAATAAAAAAAACGAATCTCCAATAGTGGTGTTTTTGAATTTTTTTTACTGATGCTGATAAATGAATGAACTTTTCAGGCGTGTTCAAGGGCAGGAAGTAGCGAGTGAACTGGTATCTTTCTGAGATTCTTATGCGAAGTGTTGAAAGAGATAAGGCTTATTTTTATCTGTATGCGTGCAATTTGAATGCTTCCAGTAGATCCAGAGCGAGTGTCTACGAGCGAACTTACAAAATTCGCACCTCGACTCCCTGAAAAACCGCTTTTTTAGGCTGTGAAGCCTAAAAGAGCATAGATCACATGCAGAAAATTGAATCTAGACCGAGCAAAGCGAGTAAAAAGCTTTATGAGCGAAGCGAATTCATCATGCTTTTGCTTTTTATTGAAGTCACAACGAGATGAGCCAAAAAATTGCCCCGACGAATCGAGCGAAAGCGAGATTCAATAGAGTTTGAGCGAAGCGAAAACCAAGGGCAATTTTTCATGATTCAGGTTTTTAATTATTTTAAGGTTTTTAAATGTTTTTAACTTAGTTTTAATTATTAAATTTCAATAACTAACCTTTGTATTCCCCCACGTTTAGTTACCCATTCCCCCACGTTTAGTTACCCATTCCCCCACGTTTAGTTACCCATTCCCCCACGTTTAGTTACCCATTCCCCCACGTTTAGTTACCCTCCTGATTACACCCTTAACTACACAGTTGCAGTTATACCCACATTGTTATAATCTGTGGGTATAAAAATATTTCAATTCAGTCTATGTCAAAAGAATTAGTTGTAAAAACCAATCGGTTAAACCAAGCTTTTCAAACTCTATCTTTATCAGAGTTTCATATTGTTCAATTAGCCATTGTTGATGCTAGACATACGGGTACTGGACTAAGTACAGATACTCCTTTACGAATAGATGCTTTGAGATATGCTGAAGTTTTTGGGACAACAAGGCAAAATGCTTATCAGAGAATGAAAGAAGCAGAGGATTCTTTATTTAACAGAAGATTTAGCTTCTTTGATGAAGATGGGAAATTAGTCAAAAGTAGATGGATTCAGCAAGTAAAATATCTAGATGATGAAGGGGCTATTGAACTTGTTTTCACTTTAGCTGTTGTACAAGGCATAAGTAAAATTGATGGTATTAAAGACTTTTTTACTCAATATTTACTAAGCCAAACAGCCCAGCTTAACAGTACATATTCAGCAAGATTATACGAGTTATTAATTCAATGGAAAGCTATTGGAAAAACGCCAGTATTTGAATTAGCAACTTTTAGAGAACAACTTGGAATTGGTGTTAATGAATACAAGCGTATGGATCACTTTAAAACTAGAGTTCTTGACTTAGCCATTTCTGAAATTAGCGAAAAAACAGATATAGAGGCAACCTACCAACAGCATAAAAAAGGCCGTTCAATATCTGGTTTTTCTTTTTCTTTTAAACAAAAAAAATCTAAAACTAAATCATTAGAAAATCAGACAATATCTGGCAATCTAGATCTTTTTTCAAAAAAAATGACTGACTCTCAACGCCACTTATTTTCCAATAAGCTATCTGAACTTCCTGAAATGAGTAAATACTCTCAAGGAACTGAAAGCTATCCTCAATTCGCAGTAAGAATTGCTGAAATGCTTAAAGATTCTGAGAAGTTAAAAGAGTTTGCTCCCATGCTTGAAAAGGTTGGCTATCGTTAAATCATTGATGTAACGTTACATTACTAAATATTGTCTACTGACATACAGACTTTTACTTGGGTTACATGATGAAAGCACTATCTGTTATTGAATTAGCTCAACTCTATGGAATGAATCGTCAAAGTATCTATAAACGTATAAATAAAGGGGATTTATCAAAAAATAGTGATGGGAAAATAGATTTATCTGAAGCCATACGAGTATTTGGCGAACCATCTAATAAAAATAATAATGTAACTACGTTACAGTCTACTACGGTACAAAAAGATACAGAAGTAGACATGCTAAAACAGCAAGTAGACATACTTAAAAAACAGCTAGAACTTGCACATGAGCGAGAAGTTTTCCAAAGAGAACAGCTAGAAGCAAAAGACAATCAAATAGAAGCAATACAACGACTGTTAGAAGCTCCAAAAACCAATATGACTACGTTTACCGATCATAAACCTAGCCAAGATATAGCAACGGATCCTCGGTCAGAACCTGAGCCGAAACATGACGGATTGACTACTCCGGAACAAACGGAAAATAAGCGGATTCCCGTACCGGAGCACGTTGAACAGGAGCCGGAGAAAAGGGGCTTTTGGAGCCGTTTTTTTAGACCCTATGATTAACCACGATTGTTTAACTAATATGAACAAAGTCGTGAAACATTGCTTAAATAATAGGCGTGGAACGTGAAAAATCATAAAAAAAACCCAACTTGGGGAAGATGGGCTATCAACTAGGAAATACAGCTTTGAATTATAAGGATGATTATAACGCATTTCGTATAAGGTGTATTATGTTAATTTTAGGAAATCTTTAAAATTTCTCAAAATTTATCAGCTATTTAATAAAATAAATCTTTCAAAGAATGTTCATTTTCTTATTTAATCTTTTTTCTTAAATAACTATACTCAGCCAATATTTTTACATGATATTGAAAGTATGGAATTTTTTTTCATTTTACTTGGTATGATATTACTTGTACCTGTATGTATAGCTCTATCTAATTCAAATCTATTGAGAGATGAATTTGATGAAGATGATTCACCTGAAACAAAGAATACACCTAATAAATTTCAACTACAGGAAGAAGAGCGTAGAAGAGCATTAGAATATTCAAAAATGATGGATGAAAAACGTAAGCAAGTTGCTGAAGAAGAAAGAAAACGTGAAGAACAAAAGACTAAATCTGTAACTGTAGAGACAAAAAAGAAAGCAGAAGATACAACAAAAATAGAAAAAGAGAATTCCAGCAACTTATGGGAAGAAGATGAGGATAGAGAAAACATTTACCGACGGAATTTAAAAGTAAGAGATATTTATCAAGAAATAGATAACATTCTTAATAAATCAGATGAAATTAGAATCTTGTCAACTAAGGATGGTGAAGATTATTTAGAAATAAAAACCTCTCAAATATCAACAACTGTCAGCCTACTAAGCCACTTCAAATATCAAATAAAATATGTCCAAAATTACAAGTGCGGGAAAGAC
Source organism: Acinetobacter sp. YT-02 (assembly GCF_002412355.1). Taxonomy (NCBI): domain Bacteria; kingdom Pseudomonadati; phylum Pseudomonadota; class Gammaproteobacteria; order Moraxellales; family Moraxellaceae; genus Acinetobacter; species Acinetobacter sp. YT-02. Next base: position 6,720 of record NZ_NOZT01000075.1, on the reverse strand, counting down.
ATTCAAAAGAGTGAACTAGATAAAATCTTATTTAAAAAATTTTCGGATTTAAAAATATTAAATGAAATTAATGAAACATTTCCATTAGACCTAGATACAGATATGGTAAATAGCATATATCGGGTTACTTTAAGAGCAAGGAATATTATTAGATACCGAAATTCAGAAGTCAGCGATGTATGGGATGACTTTAACTATTTTGCTAGTCAGTTAGACTATTCATTTTCAGAAATTAGTTAATAGTCACTGCTTTTTTAGACAAATAAGCATCCATTTAACATAATGGTGGTTATACGCAATACACTTGTATATTAATATAAAAATCAATGACTTAAAATTTCACACTCAACCCTAAAATCCGTAAAAAGCCGATTTTGAAACAAGTCGGCTTTTTTATGTTCGATTCTGTAATATTTTGCCAATACTTTTGACTAAAAATTACACCAATTGGGTTGAGTGATACAATTTTGTGATACATTATTGTATATACAAATTTGAATGTTTTTTATGGAACAGTATTTTGAATGGGATGAGGCTAAGAATCGAAAGAATCAGAAAAAGCATGATATCTCTTTCGAAACTGCAAGCCTTGTTTTTGAAGATCCACTGAGGATCTCAATTCAGGACAGACATACCGATGGTGAAGAACGTTGGCAAACCATTGGACGAGTTAAAGGCGTACTAATGTTATTGGTGGCTCACACCATTTTTGATGAAGATGACTGTGAAATCATACGAATCATTAGTGCAAGACAAGTCACCAAGGCGGAGCGAGATAAATATGAGCACGGTTAGATACTCACGCAAAGAACTGAATGAAAAATTCAGCGACAAGCAAGATACTGAAATTGAACGCTTGCTTGCTAAAGGGACGGTTCCTGATGATCAGCTAGATCTATCAGATATTCCTGAAATTACAGACTGGAGCAATGCTATACGCCACAATCAATTCTATCGTCCAGTGAAGCAACAAACATCTATTCGTTTAGATGCTGACGTTCTTGCATGGTTTAAAGCACAAGGTAAAGGTTATCAGACACGCATGAATGAAATCTTGCGAGATGCCATGCTAAAAGAATTAAAAAATCATCAGTAAAAATGGGAGCTTAAGCTCCCATTTTTGTGACTTTGTATAACGTGTATTATGTTAATTTTAGGAAAACTTAAGAGACTGTAAATAAAACTGTGTAAACGCTTAAACTATCGTTAAAAGTGTCATTCTAGGTATTCCATTAAATATGGTCATAGCTTATTTATGATTTCACAATCTTTATTTAATCGGCGAATTGATCTGATAAATTTTTTCGGGTCATCAATGCACAGCGGTTGTTCCTGACCATCACGTAAAATTATATACTCGTCTAATTTTTCATAATGCACAGCGGCAACTGGTACGCCTTTATTTTTTTTGTTGAACTCATGATGATTGCCAGGTACTAGTTCCGCATAGGTAAAAATAATCTTATCCGCAATACGAATATAGCTGGCGCTTGTTTTTGACATTCTTGACATATAAAAACCTCCATAGGTGTGAAATTAATATTCGACTAATTTACAACTAATTTACAACTATTTCAAAGCTTTTTTAATCACTTAACATAATGGCTGTTATACGAGATGAAAAAACCTAGGCACTGGCCTAGGTGTTAAATTAAAAAAATACATAAAAATTAAGGCTATAGTCTCAATTTTTCAACTTCGTATAACGTGTATTATGTTAATTTTAGGAAATCTTAGTGCATCTCTATCTGTAATTATATTTACAGTATCAATAATGCTCTAACACGACGTGATACGACGCTTTATTTTAAAAAAAACTGGCCTTTTGAATCCAAAAATGTAAAAATTACTTTAAATCATCAATCGTGTTTTCAATATGCCTCTTAATATAGCTTCTTTTTTCTCTGGTGCAGGCGGTCTAGATCTTGGCTTCAAACAAGCAGGTTTTGACATCATTTTTGCCAATGAATTTGATAAAGATATTTGGGCTACCTATGAGCATAATCATCCTGAAACAACTTTAGATAAGCGTAGTATCACCTTAATCAATGAATCTGACGTTCCAGATTGTGATGGCATTATCGGTGGTCCACCATGCCAAAGTTGGAGCGAAGCAGGTTCACGAAGAGGCATTGAAGATAAAAGAGGGCAACTCTTTTTCGATTTTATTCGTATTCTTGAAGCTAAAAAGCCATCATTTTTCTTAGCTGAGAATGTTAGTGGAATGCTAGCTCCTAGACATAAAGATGCTCTCGAGAACATCAAAAATACCTTTCTTGAAGCTGGTTATGATCTTCATTTTAAACTTCTAAATGCAGCAGATTTTGGGATTGCTCAAGATCGAAAACGAGTTATTTTTATTGGTTTTAGATCTGATCTCAATGTCGATTACTCATTTCCAGAGCCAACACAAGAACCTAAGCATCTAGAAGATATCATTAAAGATCTAGAACATAATGCTGTACCAGCACTGAATAAATCAAAACCGAACCCAGATGTTGAAATTGCCAATCATGAATATATGACAGGTGGCTTTTCATCTATGTATATGTCAAGAAACCGTGTTAGAGCATGGGATGAACCATCTTTTACTATTCAAGCTGGTGGACGACATGCCCCTATTCATCCAAGCGCACCGAAAATGATAAAACTAGAACAAGATAAATTTATGTTTTCACCGAAAGGTGAATATAGACGTTTAAGTGTTCGTGAATGCGCTCGTATTCAAAGTTTTCCAGACAATTTTATTTTTAAATATACAGATGTAAATCATGGTTATAAGATGATTGGGAATGCAGTAAATGTTGATTTTGCTCAGATATTAGCTGAGAGCATTCTTCGTGTATTAAAAAAATCAATCGCTATTAAAAAAGCAAGCTAATAAGGATGAAATCATAAAATGGCAAATACACTTCAAGCATTCAACCTCTTGTGCGATACAGTTATTGAAGCATTTGATGAAAATTATAATGTATCGAACCGAGTTAATCAGGTGGGTGACGCTTTGGAGAAGTTTGTAAAAGACTTATATGCCAATAGTCTAAATAATCCAGACCACATGCCCTTACATCAACAGGTATTTTCTTACCTAGGCAATAAAAACAATCCACCTGATGCGATTTTGCGAAACAGTGATGCTATTGAAATCAAAAAGGTAGAATCGCAAACAGGAAGTATTGCCTTAAATAGTTCATTTCCCAAAGATTATTTTTATAAAGATGATCCCTTAATCACCAAAAACTGTCAAATATGTGAAGATGATTCATTATTAGACAGTGAGAAACAGTGGACTAAAAAGGATATGCTCTATGTGGTTGGTGTTGTAAAAGACAAAGTCTTAAAGGGTATTTGGTTTGTTTATGGTGACTGCTACTCAGCCGATAGATCAGTTTATCAAAATATTAAAAACACAATTACAGACGGTATTAAACAATTAGATCTAGAACTTATCAAAACTAACGAAATTGCCAAGGTCAATAAGGTTGATCCTTTAGGTATTACTGATTTACGAGTGCGTGGCATGTGGGCTATTCAGCATCCAGCGAGAGTCTTTGCTCATCTAAACTTAAATACCAGCTCGCCTTTTTTTGCTCATTTAATTATGAGTAAGCGCAAGTATGATAGCTTTCCCGAAATAGATATTGAAAATCTAAATCAAATCGTTGAGTCCAATGTATCTGTTTCAAAATTAGAGACTAAAATCTATGACCCAAATAATCCAGCAAAAAATATTGATGCTCTAATATTCAGTTTAAATAGATGACTTAAAACTTCATCTATTTAACATAAAATCTCTTATGTGAAGCAACAACATGCAACGATACTGAAACGCCCATAAATCAAGCCATGCAACATGATGAAACGCCGTATGAAGCAAATAGCAACGATACAAAGCAACACGATGCAACATTGCAAAATGACACGATGCAACAACCTAAAAAACGTGGCTTGTTTGATCGGTTAGATCGTGGTCTTAAAGCGTTTTTGAAGTAATTTATGCTGTGCTTTTTTTACTGAATAATTCTAAAATATCAAATAGTAAAATTTTTTAGGGGTGAACTTAGTGAAGTTTAAAAGAATACTGATGGGTATTATTAGTAGCACAATCGCCTGTGGAGTTTTTGCTGCCCCTGAATGGAAAATTATTTCTAAGTCGGATAATGGTTTTATATTCTTCCTAGATACTAATAGTGTTACCAATGTTTCTGAAGTTGGTTATCGTCAGAATAAACAATTTTGGGTTAAAGAGTTAGTTGTTGACGATCTTGAACAAGATGGTCTAGGCGTCGGAGATTACAGACTGAATCTTCTATGGATCAACTGTAGTGATGACACTTTTGGCGGAAAAGCAATTGCTGAGTATAAAAAACAGAAAAATGGCACTTTTAAGCATGAGTCTTATGATTCGAGATCTGGCTATGAGGTAAGAATGGATCCGATCATTCCGGGAAGTGTTGGCGAATCGTTTGTTAGTCACGTATGCCCATAATATAAAAAGCCCAAAATATGGGCTTTTTTTACGAACTTGCAGTATTTAATACTCGATAAACAGTCGCAACGCCCACGCCAACCGCTTTGGCTATTTCGTCCTTTGTCATGTTTCCCTGTGCTGCCAGTTCTAAGATCCGCTTATGCTTTGCCGTGTCTGCTTTCTTGCCTGTTGGTTTATATCCTGCTCTCTCTAAACCTTGTTTAATGCGTTCCTTGCGCTTCTCATTGTCTAATCGAGCCATAGTAGCCAATAGATCAATCAGCATATTGTTTACAACGCTTAAAACCGCGCTTGTAATGTCATCTGTTGTATTTATCAAGGCATGGGTAGTTGGTAGATCCTGAACAACCAATCTCAAGCCTTTATCTTTAATACGCTGCTTTAACGTGCTGAAGTCATCTTGAGTTAATCGGCTAAGTCTGTCCACGCTCTCAACTAGTAAAATATCGCCGTTCTTTGATTCATCTAGCAACTTGTTAAGCTGTGGGCGTTCTAGCTTCGTTCCTGTGTGGTTTTCAATGTATTCAGTAACGCTATGACCTAATCCAGCTGCAAAGGCTCTAAGGCTATCTAGGGCGCGTTCTGCATCTTGTTCTTTTGTGGATGCTCTAACATAAATTCGAGTATTCATTTTATCATTTAGCTATATTTATCTAGGTGCTATGATAATAATGTCATTTAATTTACATTGATAGTCTAATGATAGAATTATATTGCTATTTATCACTTATCTTTTGGGTTAACTCTTTTGATAAAAAAAGCATGACTAAAAGCCATGCCTTGGGAATTCGTATAACGTGTATTATGTTAATTTTAGAAGAATTATAGAGTCTCTACAAAATCGTTGCCTATTTGTCCTATTATTTTCAGAGGAATTACTACGCCTTTTTATTTAATTTTACTCAGATCTATATCATATCCTTGACCTATCATTTCCTTTGCAATGTCATATTTCCATTTACCAAAAACATCATATTGTTGATAGATAACTCCAGATAAATCATTAGGCATTTCCAATATTTTATCTGATTTCTTTAAAGCAATTACTCGCTCCATTCCCAACTTACCGACAAGTAAACCATGCTCAAAAATTACATTTTGACGCGCTCTAGCTTTCATTTCCGTAGTTTGCTCTAACTCTGCACTAATTTGCCCTAAGTCATCAGGAGTATATAAAACTATGCCAAAGCCCACTTCCTGATCGAAGGCTAGATCTAGTAATTTCTGAATTATCGTTCTACCTTGATTAAGCTCCTGATTTAGAACAATTCCTTTTAAAGACAAAGAGTATAAGAAGTTTTGCACTTCATGAATTAAACTGTCATCCCGACCATGAACAATAAAGACTTTATTGAACTTAGGTTGAGTTTTTATCGTTTGTGCCATAGTTTGATTCATGTGAAAATTTTGTACTTTTAAACCACCTAAAGGATATTTAATAAATTGGCTAGTTACATCTTCTAAGTTATTAAAAGCTTTGGATTTTGAATTAGAGAATGAAATAAATGTACCATGTTCTGAACTCTGAGAACTTTCAATTTCCTGTTTGGCTTGTTCAACATATACATCAAAATTAAGAGGACTAATAGCAATATTAAACCTATCTATTTCTTCTGGATTAACAGTTTTTCCTTCTATAAATATCGGTTCAGCTTGATGATAAGCTGTAATGAATCGCTCTAGATCTGACTCTTTGTTATCACATGAAAATAGAGTATTGCTAATCGGTACTCCCTTTTTTAGAGTTATTCTTATATGGTATTTTGATTCATCACTATTGTGTTCATTAGCATCTAAAAGAATCTGGAACTCTTTCTTCAAAATATCTCTTCTTCCCTGATAATTTGGACTTTTATCTTTAATGAATGACCAAAATTGAGATAGATCAAGATTACTTCGTATAGATAAAGGTAGTGCTTTTGAATATTTTGAATTTAATAAATCTTTCCTAGTAGAGATATAACTTCTATTTAACTCTGGAGAAATTTTGGTTCCTGTAGCAATAGAAACAAAAATCTGACGTATATGCTCTATTTTTTCTTCATCGTTATTAAAAAAAGTATTTTCCAAGTCTATGTTTCCAAAAAGATATATTTATACATATATTAAGATTTATTAGGAAAAACTGGTATTTATTTAACATAAAATCTCTTATACAGAGGTGGATCAGGAAATTTGAACAACACTTATAAGTGATATTTTGCTCCCCAAATGATGTTATAAACATC
>NZ_NOZT01000074.1:0-9706 GCF_002412355.1 Acinetobacter sp. YT-02 | reverse complement strand
AGCGTTCTCCATTAGATTATGAAAAGGCCCATCAAAAGATGGTTAGGTGTGTCTAGAATTTTGGTGGCTATTCACTATAAGCCACTGCTGTCCCACAATTTTTCACAAGAGGAAGCTTAAATAAGCTTCCTCTTGTTTAATGGGGATTTTATCGGGTGAGAATAAAGCTTTTAACGTTTTTCTTTCAAACAAATTCACTTGAATGATTCTGAGTAAGCGCTGCACTGTCCAGCCTTCTTTCCCCAGATGTTGAGCGAAACTCACCAGCAAATAGGCGATTAACGCGATCCAAATTTGAGTTTGTATGGCATTACGGCTTCGGCCTAGAAATGACTTTAATTTTAAATTCTGTTTAAGTGCTTTAAAGAACAGCTCCACTTTCCAACGGTCTTTATAAATTGCAGCAATCGTTAATGCTGCCAGATGAAAGTTATTACTCAGAAACTCAAACGTCCTGTTCTTATCGGTATCATAAAATTCTATACGTCTTAATAATTTGGGAGCACCTCTTTTCTTTGCATAAGCACTACTTAATTCAATCCATTCATCCGCAATAATACCTTTAGATGCTAATACGCTGCGGCTAGATTTCACTTGATAAACTGTCTTTGGGCGCAATCGGGTGACAAAACTGACCTTTTGATGAGTCAATTGGGCAAACCATTGATAATCAATATATCCTTTGTCAAATACGACAATACTGCCAGCAGGAAATTTGAATGCTCTGCCTTGTACCATATCATTTTCAATGCCATCCCCAAGCGCCACAAATTCAGGAATGGTATTGCTGTAATTTAAGCCAACGCTAAGTTTCATGCTGGCTTTGGATTCATGCACTTTGGCCCATTCACATAAGGAAAATGACAGATCAATATGGCTGGCATCCAGGGAATATAAGGGATTCTTAAAGCGGAATTTATGAGCTACTTTTGAGTGTTCATAAGATTTAAGCAAGGTGTAAAATAGCTGTTCATACAAGGCTGCAGGCTGTTCCTGATTGATTCGAGCCAGTGTACTGCGAGGGTGATAGACTTTGCTCCGAGAGCATTCAGCTTTTCTTGTTGACACTCTAGATTAGATTGAATATCCCGCAGACTTTGTCTGCAGGAAAGTTGAGACATCAGTATGGCAATGAACTGATCCCATCTTGAAGCGGCTCTAAATTTCTGACCGACATGATGTATTTGAACAAGACGTTCAAAATCTTGTCGGAGTATGGGTTTAATCAATTGATGAAATACGGTATTCTGATATGACAAAACCTGAGTCCTTGGTCGTTAAAGTGTTGGTTCGCACTTATATTTTAACGATTCAGACTCAGGTTTTTTTATTTAAATCAAACTATGGGACAGCAGTGAGCTATAAGCTCCCTTTTTTGTGTTAGAAACCATTTAAAGTGTCTGTATTCTCACCATTAAAAATGTCTGGTTTATGATGATCTAAATAACTTCTCAGGATATGACTCTATGAACGACACTGAAAATCAAAAAAAACTCCCATTCTCAGAGGATGAATTACTCGAAAATATAGATGAATATAAAGCACATGCAGATGAAATTACTGTGCTTACAGAAACCGAATTCGATTATTCATATTTCAAACACTCTACTCCATTTTTTCAAAAACAAATTAATTACTGTAGAGACAAAACCCTTGCTACATAAGGTTTTGGAGTCGTTTGTCTAAAAATAATCATAAAACAACCTAGAGCCTGTTTATTTCCTCTTTGTATCCTTAAACGGATAAGATTTTAGAAAAACCGATGGCTCAGAATTAAAAATCATTTAACTTTCATTTGTAATTGTAAACCGAAAGTATCGAGTAATTTCTGCATGGATTTCAAAGTAGGATTGCTCCCTGGTTGCTCCATTTTTTGCAGTGTCTGTGGCGCAATCTTAGTAATTTTAGCCATATCATTCAGTGTTAAATGTAGCTCTGTTCGAATAAATCGAGCAACTTGATAAAAAGACCAGTCTGGATGATTATTGATGGTTTCAAGCACAGATAGTCTTTTTTCCATTTGTTGAATAGGGGTCAATGGTTTAAAACGTTTATCCATGGCTGATCTCCTCCAACTGCTGGCAAATATTGATTATTCGATATTGGCTATTTTCCAGAATTTCATCCGCTACTTGAAGAGCCTGCATCTTTTCTAACAGTCCCCGATAAATTGGTAACTGTTCAATTAATAAAGTTTTAATTTCTTGTGGATCAATCGAAGTGCTTTCAGCTATCTGCTCAATCACAGAACTCAAAAGTGGCATACCACCATGATCATCTCTTTCCCAACGAGTAGTACGTGCAATACCATCAGGATGTAACCACATTGGCGCATAATCAAATAATGGTGTGAGCTGAATTTTACCATTATTGAAGCGTTGGATTGCTGTATTGCGAGTATGGTTATCTTTATTGCCTAAGGCAACATTTGCGAGATCACGCTTCAAATACTCAAATACTTCCTGCTTTGGTTCGGTACAAGCCTCCATAAGCAGGGTACATATTTGATTATGGGTCATTCTAACCCCAAAGCCCGCCTTCCCACCTAGAGATGCAAGGCTTTCCTGAGCAATTCTTTCAACTTTGCCATTAATTACTTTGCGATCAAATCTTGGAATAAACAAAGTCTTGCCATGTAGCTCAAGATCCCGGTGTACACGTAGTTGCAAGTACTGAGCGACTTTCATATACAAAGCTTCGTTCATCAGGATTTTATTCAAATTTTGATCACTGCCGCGGCTAAATTTAACCAACCAATGCTGCTTAACTTGATCATCTGGAAGAGTATGATCTAGATAGAAAAGATCATCATAACCTTGTGTTAACAACAATTTTGGCCACTCACCCTGAATACCAGATGAACCGGCAATAAAAAGTCCATAAGATGCGAGCGATTCAATAAACTTCTCTTTACGTTCAATAATTTTGCTTAGGCTAAATCCCTGATTTTGCAGCTTTGGGAAATGACTCTGTAACCACTCATGAGCCTCTTTGACTCGCAGATTCCCAATTGGATTTCCTGCGCCTGCTTTTAAAAGCGCCCAGTCCGCTTGTTCCTGAACATTCTCAGAAAAATCAAGCTGTCTTAGTAATTCTTTGCGACCGTATCCTTGAGGTAATAGATCCATAAGAAATGCTGGCCAAGTTGATTCCAATCTATTTTGGACGTTCACCGGTAAGTCATAAGCAAGCGCATGACCATCTCTTAGATCCATATATGAAATAGCATATTCGAACAAATATGATGTACGTGTAGCTGCCTGCCATCCAGCATTTTGATCATCCGTAACCTCAACCAAAGCACAGTCATGCCATTCATAGTCTTGGTAGATTTGCAGTGTACAGTATTGCTTCATAATTTTATTAAAATAGTAAAATATAATGATTTTATTGATTATATATCTATTTTAATATAAAAGTATAATTAAACTAAAAATCTCAATGATCACTCTAGGTGTCTAAGAAGAACTTATACATTTCTCAAAATTGCAATAAACTCATCTGATTTGCAGTAGAATTGATCAATATTGGGTTAAATCTTACCTCCTTATATTTTAGCTATCCTTTACATCATGTCAGAACGTCAACAACTCAGCCTTAGTGAATACCTTGCCACTGTACAGGAAGTCATCCAGCTGACTTTTGATGGGGCAGTGTGGGTCAAGGCTGAGATCCGTAATTTAAGTATTAAAGGCGGTCACTATTATCTTGAGTTGGCTGAGAAAGATGAAGAAAGCCATAAGGTGATCGCTAGTTGTAAAGGCACCATTTGGAAATTTACGGCACAAAAAATAATTCTAAAGTTTGAACGAGAAAGTGGTATTGAACTGTCGAAAGACCTGAATGTACTGATCAAGGTCAAAGCTAGATTTGATCCACAATATGGCTTCTCGGTCAATATCGAAGATATCGACTCTAGCTTTACTCTAGGAGACATCGCCAAACGCTATCAGCAGATTCTGCTGCGACTGACTGAGGAAGGCCTGCTTAATAACAATAAACAGTTACCGGTACCCTTTGATATTCAGAATGTCTTGGTCATTGCACCGGAAAATGCTGCAGGGTTAGGTGACTTTAAAAAAGATGCGGATGCCCTGGCTCAGGCTGGTGTCTGTCATTTCGTTTATCATTCAGCAACTTTTCAGGGTAATACTGCTTCTGCCAGCATCACTCAGGTTTTGGGCAGTGCCTTAAGACAGTGGGCTCAAGATTACTTGATAGCACCAGACCTTATTGTGATTATCCGTGGTGGTGGAGCCGTGAATGACCTAGCTTACCTGAATGATTATGATCTGGCCGCACTGCTGTGTAAAAGAACTGTGCCGATCTGGGTCGGTATTGGCCACGAGAAAGACCGCACTATTTTGGATGAAATTGCACACCGTTCCTTTGATACTCCGAGTAAAGTGATCGCAGGGATCCGTAACCTGATTGTGGGGCGAGTCAATGAAGTTAGTACTGCTTTGCAGACCATCAAGCTACTGTCACAGCAACAGTTGATGGCCTACCAGAGCCAGAATGATCAGTATCTGAAAACTATCAAAACTCTAACACAGAACCAGATCAATGAGGTCCAGCGTAGCGTTGATATGCTGAAAAGTGATACTCAGTATCTTGCTCAACAACAGATTAAACTAGCTTCACAGCAGGTGGAGTCATTGATGAGGGAAACCTTGCTACAGAATCCACGTAATGTGATGGCCAAGGGCTATGCAATTGTCCGTAGCCAAGGCAAAGCCATCCGTTCCATCCAGCAGATTATTGACCAGCAATTACAGATTGAAATTCAGGATGGCACCATTGATGCCACCGTGACACAGGTGAACGCACATGAACAATGAAGAACTAAGTTTCAAGAAAGGCTATGAAATTCTCAAGAAAAATGCCGAATTTCTTGAATCTCAGGAAGAACCGGATATTGATAACCTGATGGCGATCGTTGAAGAATCCATGACTGCCTATAAAGCCTGTAAGTTACGTATTGATGCTGTGCAACAGGCGTTGAATGACACCTTTAAAGAATAAAAATTCTAGAATGTTCTAGAAATAAAGGACATGAGATGGTGAAAACTGACAGTTAACCCAATAAATTTGCTTGAGCAGAGTTTTATTACTAACCACCTTTTCCTCGAGAGGTGTTACATGGATCCCAAACAACATACTTACGTTGTTAAATGGTTGACTGAAGATCAAGCCTGTGTCGGCTTATGTGTCGAGTTCTTCATTAAGCTGACTTAAACCAAATAGGTGAGGCTAATTAATTTAATGGCTGATCTTTAATAATCCCTGCCAGCTGAAATAGTTCTGGGTCAAATGAGTACGGTTCATAGACCACTTTCGTTGTGGTAAGTAGCAGCTGCCAACCGCTAATTTAGTTTTCCCATATCTCGCTTGTACCGCTTCTAAAGTTTGCATGAGAATTTCATTACTTTCACGCTGGCTGTGGTCTGTCAGCAGGTCAGGAGTAAAGCGCTGCTTAGCAATTAAATCCGTCAGAATTACACCACACTTTTTATATTTCACGTCAGATTTATAAATGTGTTCCAGCAGTTGCATGGCTGTTTTAATCAGATCCAAAACACAATCCGTCGGTTCAGGAAACTCAAAAGCCAACGATTTACTGTAATAGGGAGCCTTTGAATCAAAAGGATTCGATTGCACAAAAGCAATGACACATCCACATAAGGAAGCGTCTGCTCGTAAACGTATGACCGCATCCTGTACATATTTGCCCATAGCCTCTTTGAGATCATCTAGCTCGGTAACTTTTTCACCAAATGAACGACTTGCTATGATTTGCTGTTTGGGGGGAGGGGCATCATCTAACTGCATACAAGAAACACCTTGCAGCTCCAATACTGTTCTTTGCATTACCACAGAAAAAAGACTCGCCATGCGATGTGCATCTTGCATCACTAAATCCAGCACTGAAGAGATTCCCATGGCATTTAGTTTTTTAACTAACTTACGACCAACGCTCCAAACTTCACCGACCTCAATGTCTGAATAAAGCATTTCCTGATCTAGGAAATCCATATTGAGTAGGTTACACACACCCTTGAAACCCTGTCTTCTTTTGGCAAGATGGTTGGCCATTTTGGCTTCAGTTTTACTACGCCCGATACCAATCGAGACGGGCAAGCCAATCCAATCCAACAAGCGTTGTTTCATGTGATGCGCATACTGAGTTAAGTCAAAATTTTGTGCATAACTGGTCAGGTCTAAAAAACACTCATCAATTGAATAGATTTCCTGTTCATGTGGCGCAACAAAACTAGCCAAAATTGAATGAAAACGCTTGGACATTTCAGCATATAAAGCATAGTTACTGGATAACACCACGACCTGATGTTGCTGAACAATATCTTGTATTTGAAAGAGAGGAACGCCCATTTTGATGCCTAGCGCTTTGGCTTCATTACTTCTTGCCACAGCACAGCCATCGTTATTGCTGAGCACAATCACAGGTTTATTATTCAGACTGGGATTGAATACCCGCTCACAACTGACATAGCAGTTGTTAATATCAATCAGGGCATAAATCCGCTCGTAACTGCTCATCTGAACTTCTTGATCACACTGGTAACCACACCCCAAATCAGCATGGTTTGATTATCTTTCAAATGGATATCAGCAAAATCAGGATTAGCAGCCTGCAACCAGCATTGATTACCCTCAATCATCAAACGTTTAATCGTAAAATCATTGTCAATCAATGCCAGAACAATATCTCCATGCTTGGCTTCAATACTACGGTCAACGATTAGCTTGTCATTCAGATCAATCCCTGCATCACGCATGGATAAGGATTCCACTTCAACGATAAAGGTTGCCTGTTGGTTTTGAATAAGAAACTCGTTTAGATCAAGGGTCTTATCGATATAGTCTTGAGCAGGGGAAGGGAAGCCTGCAGCAACTTTTTGCAAAGCAACAGGAATCTCATAATGTGTTTTTGTCTCAAGCAATGTAATAGAGGAAATATCGTTAAACTTTGGAGTGTCATTTTTCTTCAGGTATTGTTTGATTTCCAATACACGAGACTCTGGCACCCGAATGACCTTGGTCGGTTCGTTATAGACAAAAGGACGGCCAGAACCTTTGCGTGCACCACCATGCTTATTTTTAGTCATTTTTATTATCAATCTTGATTATGTAACATAATTAAGATTATAGAAAACTCAGAATATAAAAACAAGATTGTCCGTTCTTTAATAAAGTATTATCCCAAATCTTGGGATTGCCATGATATTAGCAAAGCCACAAGATCAATCAGACGACACAATAAAGATTGTCTAATCCTTGATCGTAGAGACTTTATATTTGAAGCAACAGAAGACCTAAAGGGCTTTACTGGTATCCATTGATTGTTCAGCAACATTAAATAAAACTGTGGAACATTGTTCAGTTATTGATCGTGGAACGTGAACAATCATAAAAAAAGCCCATTCGAGGGTGAATGGGCTATAAAACTAGTATCAACACATGGAATTATAACACAATTTAAAAAGCATTTCGTATAATATTGATTATGTTAAATAGACTAAGACTTTGTTGAAATTTTCTTTTATAATAAATGAAAACTTATGGCATTTAAGATAATGAAATTACTAAGCTTTATACTGTTATTTGTTAGTTGCAGTTGTTTTGCTTTATCTAGTGAAGAATTTGATAAACAGTATCAAAATTTAAATGGTGAACACAATAAAGCCGTAATTAATAATATGATCTATTCGAAAGACTATGATGATAAAAAAATCCCATTGTCAGAAAAAATAGAATCTAAAAGTAAGTGGTGTGACTTAACCAAAACTAGAATAAATTTATTAGATTTTGTGATTCAGAATTTTTCTTCTTATAAAGAATGGGTGAAAAAAAACAATCTTGATGATGATGCTAATTTGGATGATTTTAATAAATTCTATGAAAATCAACAAAAAACATATATTGGTTGTATGGCGGGTCTTGAAAAATTAAAGATGGATCAAAAAGTCGATTAAATTAGAAAAACTAAATTAACATAATACACCTTATACGAGAGACTGTAAATAAAACTGTGTAAACGCTTAAACTCCCCCCAACGTTGTTGGGGTCAAACAAAAGGTGTTTACCATGAAAGATGAAGCAATGTTGGGACTCGCTAAAGAGTTAGCCAAGAACCTAAAAACCGAAGCCGATCTCAATGATTTTAGTCGGGCTTTAAAGAAATTGACTGTTGAAACTGCCCTTAATGCGGAACTCACCGACCATTTAGGTTACGAAAAGAATAGCCCACGAACAGGCAAAAATGCTCGCAATGGTTACACAACGAAGCGTCTACTGACTGATGATGGTGAGTTTGAACTAGATACCCCTAGAGATCGTGAGGGTACATTTGAGCCACAGCTATCAAGAAAAATCAGACCCGTATCACGCAAATGGATAGCCAGATTTTATCCCTCTATGCCAAAGGTATGACGACTCGGGACATTGTTGCTACATTCAAGGAAATGTATGATGCAGATGTGTCACCCACCCTGATTTCCAAGGTGACAGATGCAGTTATAGAACAAGTCAAAGAATGGCAAAGTCGCCCTTTGGATGCCTTGTATCCTATCGTGTATTTAGACTGCATCGTGGTCAAGGTACGTCAGGATAATACTATCATCAATAAGGCTGTATTCCTTGCATTGGGTGTCAATACAGAGGGGCATAAAGAACTATTGGGGTTATGGATGGCAGAAAACGAGGGGGCTAAATTCTGGTTATCGGTTTTAATGTCAACGGCATTCTAAAATTGACCCCTTTTACCTTACAAATGGCAAAGTAAAATTGACCCCTTTGATCTCGTATTAAATTTCAACCTGAGGCTGAATCCCTATTCTTTTTTTATCCTTCAAACGATAACTCTCACCCGATATTTGTACCACATGACAGTGATGCAATAACCGATCTAACATCGCAGCGGTCAACGTGACATCATCCGCAAATGACTTAGACCATTGGCTAAAGGGTAAGTTACTCGTCAATATCGTACTGCCTTTTTCATAACGCTTGGCAATCACGTTAAAGAACAGATTCGCTTCTTCACGTCCAAACGGTAAATAACCAATTTCATCGATAATCAGTAACTTTGGTCCCAGTACCGCACGTTGCATATAGGTTTTCAATTTACCTTGCTGATAGGCTGTACTCAGTTGCAGCATGAGATCGGCGGCGGTAATAAACTTGGTTTTGACATTGTTCATGATGGCCTTATAGCCTAATGCCATAGATAAGTGCGTTTTCCCTACACCGCTAGCCCCGAGAAACACCACATTTTCTGCTCTAGCAATAAAGCTCAGGTTGAACAACTCGACCACCTGTGATTTGGGAGCACCCAGTGCATAATTAAAATCGTAACCTTCCAGGGTTTTCACTTGAGGCAGGCCTGAGAGTTTCATCAGGACCTGCTGGCTGCGCTGTTGCCTGGCAGCATATTCATGCGTCAAGATCGCTTCAACAAAGTCGGCATAACTTCCATCTTGACCTAATGTTTGTTGTGCATGATGTGACCATTGTGATGCGATGGCAGGCAGATTGAGCTTTTGGCAAAGTTGCTCTATACGGTCGTATTGCAGATTCATCAGGAAACTCCCAGCAACTGGTCATATACCGATAAGGGATGCTGCAAACTCTCGTAGGGCATGACATGCTGTGCTGCTGCAACAGGTACAGTGCTGGAACCTGT
>NZ_NOZT01000073.1:0-9869 GCF_002412355.1 Acinetobacter sp. YT-02 | reverse complement strand
GTTATTTGCATTTCTCTATTTTATCAAAATCCAATCGGCTTTTTCTTCAGCATACTTTTTGAAACACTACCAAATTTTAAAGTTGTATATCATGAAATTATTAAAAATATTGAGTTTAGTTTGCTTAAGCATAAGTATTGGGGCTTGTGCTGAGCATAGTATGAGTCGAGCAAAAACAAGTACAATTCCACAAGTGAATAACTCAATCATCGATCAGAATGTTCAAGCGCTTTTTAATGAAATCTCAGCTGATGCTGTGTTTGTCACATATGATGGTCAAAATATTAAAAAATATGGCACGCATTTAGACCGAGCAAAAACAGCTTATATTCCTGCATCTACATTTAAAATTGCCAATGCACTAATTGGTTTAGAAAATCATAAAGCAACATCTACAGAAATATTTAAGTGGGATGGAAAGCCACGTTTTTTTAAAGCATGGGACAAAGATTTTACTTTGGGCGAAGCCATGCAAGCATCTACAGTGCCTGTATATCAAGAATTGGCACGTCGTATTGGTCCAAGCTTAATGCAAAGTGAATTGCAACGTATTGGTTATGGCAATATGCAAATAGGCACGGAAGTTGATCAATTTTGGTTGAAAGGGCCTTTGACAATTACACCTATACAAGAAGTAAAGTTTGTGTATGATTTAGCCCAAGGGCAATTGCCTTTTAAACCTGAAGTTCAGCAACAAGTGAAAGAGATGTTGTATGTAGAGCGCAGAGGGGAGAATCGTCTATATGCTAAAAGTGGCTGGGGAATGGCTGTAGACCCGCAAGTGGGTTGGTATGTGGGTTTTGTTGAAAAGGCAGATGGGCAAGTGGTGGCATTTGCTTTAAATATGCAAATGAAAGCTGGTGATGATATTGCTCTACGTAAACAATTGTCTTTAGATGTGCTAGATAAGTTGGGTGTTTTTCATTATTTATAAGAATTAGAAGTTTGAGGTTAATCTATTTTTGGTAGTGTTTCAAAAAGTATGCTGAAGAAAAAGCCGATTGGATTTTGATAAAATAGAGAAATGCAAATAACTCTAGCAATCAAATGTCCAACCTGCCTCAGTGATAGTATAAAGAAAAATGGTATCAAAGTAGATGGGAAACAAAACTATCAGTGCAAAGACTGTAAACGTCAGTTTATTGGTGATCATGCACTGAGCTATCTAGGATGTAAGTCAGGTATTACTCGTAAAATATTACAGTTGATGGTCAGAGGCAGCGGTATACGAGATATTGCTGAAGTTGAGCGCATCAGTATCGGTAAAGTTTTACGTACTTTAACTGAATCAACCTATGAAATTCAGCCTCAGCAAAGTCATTATGAATCTCTCGAAGTAGATGAGTTCTGGAATTTTGTTGGAAATAAAAAGAATAAACAATGGCTTATTTACGCCTATCATCGAGAAACAGGTGAAATTGTTGCTTATGTTTGGGGTAAACGAGATTTAGCTACAGTCTAACAATTGAAGACAAAGCTTAAACAATTAGATATTCACTACACCCGAATTGCAAGTGATCATTGGGACAGTTTCATCACTGCTTTTAAAAATGGTAAGCAAAGTATTGGTAAATTTTTTACTGTAGGTATTGAAGGCAATAATTGCAAAATAAGGCATAGAATTAGGCGTAGCTTCAGAAGAAGCTGTAATTTTTCAAAAAAGCTTGAAAACCATTTTAAAGCTTTTGATTTAGCCTTCTTTTCTTTTACATCAATAATGGCTTCATTTAAAGGCAGCATACTTTTTGAAGCACCACCAAAATTTTATGTTAAGTAGAGACTAAAAATGCCCTTGATTAAGGGCTTACAAGGGCATTTTGTATAAGGTGTATTATGTTAATTTTAGAATTTCTTCATTAGATAATTTTTGATAAGCTAAATCCATTAGGACTAATTAAGTAAATATGAGCAATTGGGTCAATGTCACACAGGATAAGTCTACAGGTATAGAACTAATTCATGCCCACTTCAAAGGCTTTGCATACGATCCTCATCTACACTCAAGTTATCTTATAGGGGTAACAGAGTTAGGACATCAACAATTCAATTGTAGAAAAAAAATTATTGATAGCTATCAAGGTCAAACTTTCATGCTTGAACCTGAAGAAGTTCATGATGGTAATGCACCAGATCCTCTCGGCTTCACTTATAAAATGATGCATTTAGATCCAGCATGGTTAAAAAAAAGCTATGAAGGAATATTTAATGAGCCTATCGAACTTGCTATCGAATCAACCCTACGTTCTGATCCTCAACTTTCACATTTGATACTTTCAACCTACAATATATTGAATAACAATGAATCTCAATTGATGAAAGATACGTATTTAGATCTTTTATTAGAAAACTTAGGTAAATAAAAAAATTTTATATAAACGTGAAAAGTCTATCCAGACATTACCTAATATTGCATTAAAGCTAAAAGAAATTTTACATGAAAGTCTCTTTCATGATTTAGACTTACAAACACTCTCAACATTGGTGAAAACAGATCGTTTTTATATTAACCGTGTATTTAAAAAAAACTTTAACTGTTCTCCACATCAATATCTGATCCAACTCCGTTTAAATAAGGCAAAAGAATTGTTAAGAAAAGGATTATCAGCAACAACTGTTGCTTCATATCTTTGTTTTTCTGATCAAAGTCATCTAGGTCGATGGTTTAAACGTTGTTATGGCATAACATTGAATCAATATCAAAAAGCGTGCACAAATGTTCTAGATATATCTTGAAGATATTTATCAAACTAGCCAAATAGTTTATTAATTTTTGGATTTTATTTTGGAAACGATTTTAGCTTTTTGTGCCTTTTCTTTTGTTGCATCAATTACTCCTGGACCAACCAATTTCCTTATTCTTAGTACAAGTCATCAATTTAGTATTAAAAAAACATTAGGCTTAATCTTCGGTGGAAGTATTGGTGCTGCATCATTAGTCTTAATTACAGGACTTGGAATTGGTACAACACTCAATGAATACCCCAAGATTCAATTAATATTAAGTTTCACTGGCGGCATTTGGTTAAGCTATATTGGATGGAAAATTTTTAATTATAGACCTGATCTAGAATCTAAAATCCAAAATCAAAATAAGAAAAATGGTTTTTTTACAGGCTTCTTTTTACAGTTTATCAACCCTAAAAGCTGGTTGATGGCTATTGCTGTTATTACTGTTTATACAGCACAACTAGCTAACTACTATCAGTCACTCATTCTATTTTCATTCATCTTTATGCTGATTTCTCTACCTTGTTTATTTATTTGGGCTTATTTAGGAAAAATCACAAAAAAAATACTTTCTACAGCTCATCATATGGTGCTCTTTAATCGAGTATTAGGTACTGTTTTACTTATTTCAGTATGGTATCCAATATTGCATGCTATTTAACATAATGGCGGTTATACGCAATACACTTGTATATTAATATAAATATCAGATACTTAATAAAACCAGAAAAATCTAAAAATGCACAAAAAGCCGATTTTGAAACAAGTCGGCTTTTTTATGAGCGGTTTTGATATTTTTTGCCAACATTTTTGCTCAAAAAACACTCAAAACAGAAAATCACCTACAATCTATAAGGCTTTCAACCTGAAAAAAATCCACAATTTATGGGGATAACTCTGGGGCTATTTTTAAGCCATTTTTGTACGCTTTGACGTACAGTAATTTAAGGAATCTGCTTCTAGCTGATCAAAGCTTTATTTCTTATGATGTAGTCAAGGAAAGCAGGAAGCTCCAAACAACAAGAATAAGAAAGATCAGCACAAGGATGGTTAGGTACGACAGAAGTTATACCTTGCAACCAAACACGAAAAACCCCGACAGGATGTCGGGGTTTTTTATTACCATTTGAAAACTGACTAAGTTCACTATAAAATATAGACTATAATCTATATTTTGGTTGTGATATGTGGACAGTCATCACAACAGATCTGTTTAATGAGTGGCTTGAGCAGCAAGATGAATCAACACAAGAGAAAGTCCTCGCAGCTTTGGTCGTTCTACAGCAGCAGGGACCTAGCTTAGGTCGCCCTTTAGTGGATACCGTGTATGACTCTAAATTTACCAATATGAAAGAGCTACGCGTTCAGCATAGAGGTAAACCACTTAGAGCCTTTTTTGCATTTGATCCATTACGACAGGCCATTGTGCTTTGCATCGGTGATAAAGGCGGTAAAAAGCGTTTCTATAAAAGAGATGCTGGACATTGCAGAACAGCAATACGAACTTCATCTCTCAACCCTAGGAGAACAATCTAATGGCTAAAACCTTACAGGAATTATTGGTTAGTCGCTCTCCAGAGAGCCAAGCACGTATTAAAAAAATGGCTGATGAGCTACTGTTAGAGACTCAGCTCCATCTTATTCGAGAAGAGTTAGAGATTTCCCAAAAAGAACTTGCTGAAACTTTGGGAATAAAACAGCCATCACTTTCAGCAATTGAAAATCGTGGTAATGATTTAAAGATTTCAACCATGAAAAAGTATGTTGAGGCAATGGGTGGTAAGCTCCGTATTGATGTGGAGCTTCCAACAGGAAAACATATAGGATTTAATGTGTAACGATAAAAAAGGTAGCTATGAATAGCCACCGATTTTGTAGACACCTTTTAGTTAGATAAAATGGCTAATTAACGAGGTGCTTATGAGCAGTAAACGATACCCTGAAGAATTCAAAATTGAAGCAGTAAAGCAAGTCACTGAGAAAGGCCATAGTGTGGCTGAAGTTGCTGTACGTTTAGGAACCACCACACATAGTCTGTATGCTTGGATTAAACGTTATGATCCACAGCAGCCCAAGATCACAGAATCTAATAATCCAAGTACAGAATTAGCAAAGTTAAAAAAAGAGCTGCAACGGGTTACTGAAGAAAGGGACATATTAAAAAAGGCCGCGGTGTACTTCGCAAGCCAGTCCAAATGAGGTACGCCTTTATTCAGGACAATCAGCACATATGGCCTGTTCGTCGTTTATGTTCAACTCTGGATGTTCATCACAGTGGTTATTACGCCTGGCTAAAGCAACCTACCAGTAAAACTGCCAAGAAACGGCAACAGCTTTCAGGATTAATTAAACAGTTCTGGCTGGAATCTGGCGGAGTCTATGGCTATCGCAAGATTCACTGTGATTTGAAAGATGTTGGCGAAAGTTGCGGGATCAATCGAGTACATCGGCTCATGAAGATGAATGGTCTCAAATCACAGCGAGGCTATCGTAAACCTAGAGCTCATACTGGTACTCCAGCTGTTGTTGCTGCAAACACTTTAGACCGCCAATTTAATCCAACGCAGCCGAACCAATTATGGGTCACTGATATTACCTATATCCGTACTCATGAAGGGTGGCTATATCTCGCAGTTGTGATTGACCTATTTTCGCGTCTTGTTGTTGGCTGGTCGATGAAATCCAGAATCACGACAGACCTGGTTTTAGATGCATTATTGATGGCTTTGTGGCGAAGAAACCCAAAGAACAAAGTCCTAATCCATTCTGACCAAGGCAGCCAATACACCAGTCATGAATGGCAGACATTTCTCAAGCATCATAATCTTGAAAGTAGTATGAGTCGTAGAGGCAATTGCCATGACAATGCTGTTGCAGAAAGCTTCTTCCAGCTATTAAAGCGGGAACGAATTAAAAAGAAAATCTATGCAACTAGAACTGAAGCAAGATCCGATCTCTTTGAATATATTGAGATGTTCTATAATTCAAAACGCAGACATGGTTCCAATGGTCAGCGTTCTCCATTAGATTATGAAAAGGCCCATCAAAAGATGGTTAGGTGTGTCTAGAATTTTGGTGGCTATTCAATATGTGTTTCTGTGCCTATCTTTTGGAGAGTTTTTTGCTGATTAGCGTATTTAGCCATGCAGAATAACCATCGTTATGAAAATCTAAAGTTTAACTGAGGTACTGAATAAAGACATACCTGACTTGAACTGGCTTGCGAAATATGCCACGGCTTTTTTTTAATATGCTCTTTTTTTAGTAACTCTTTGGAGTTCATGTTTTAGCATTGCTAATTCTGCAAGTGGATCGGCAGATCCTATGATTTTGGGCAGTTGAGGGTCGTAAGTTTAATGAGTTGAATAGATTCATGAAACAGGAAAGATATTGTACCCGAATTGTAATTTTTCCCATAAATTGATGAGCCTGATCATTTTATACAAAAATAAGTACAAGAATGTACAAGTCAGCCATACACACAATCGTTTAATGTTTAAGAACATTCATAGCTCATGATTGCATAAAATTAATGAAAGCTTTTTTATAACGGACTGGAATAGAAAAGAGAATAAGTAGGATCAAAAGCTATATTGAACAGGATGCGATTTTGCAGAAAACATTCGCTGGTATGTATTTTTTACATTTTAAAATACTAATTTGAAACGGTTAGATTATCCGTAGATTACTTAGTCATGCAAAAAATTGTATCAAACCAGTGATGCAAAGCCACTCTTTAGATTTGGATCTTCTGAGTGTCTAGCCATGAGTGATGGCACTCAAGTTTTTATATCTTCATGGAATAAAACTAGGATTTATTCCTTAAATATCAAATCAAGGATTTTAAAATGAATAGCACACAAAGCAATACTCAATTTCTTTTCGATTTATATGCGAACTGGTCAAGACGGATGCAGGAAAATCCGAATATGACCATTGAAGACTTTCGCAGTATGTTTGATGAATGGCATCAACCTACATTGGAACCGGAAGAAGTGTCTTATAAATTCGATGTTGTGGCAGGTGTAGAAGGTCTTTGGATTTATCCGAAAGATGCTGACTTATCCAAAGTCATCATTTATACCCATGGCGGTGGATTTGCGGTCGGTTCTTCGGCCAGTCACCGTAAGCTGGTGGGGCATTTGGCCAAGTATTTAGGGGTATCCGCATTTGTGGTTGATTACCGACGTTCACCAGAACATGTCTTCCCGGCACAAATTCAGGACGTGACAGCAGTATATAAAGAACTACTCCAGCGTGGCTTTACTGCAAAAAATATGCTGACCGCAGGGGATTCTGCGGGGGGGAATCTGGCGATATCAACCGTACTCAATCTACGAAATGAAGGGATTGAGTTGCCAGGAGCAGTGATTGCATTCTCTCCTTGGCTGGATATGGAGCACAAAGGTGAAACCCTGATCAGCAACGATGCCACTGATGCCTTGATTACAGTGGATCTGCTTAAAGGCATGTCACAAATGTTCTTGGGTGAACATGGTGATCCGGCAAATCCATTGGCGAATCCGTTAAAAGCCAATTATCAGGTTTTCCCACGTTTGTATATCAATGCCGGATCAGTTGAATCACTTGTAGACAATGCAACACGTCTTGCTGATATTGCAAAAAAAGAGGGTGTTGATGTGACTTTATCTGTGGTGGACAACATGCAGCACGTTTTTCCTTTCCTAGCTGGGCGTGCAAGTGAAGCTGATCAAGAATTAGCGAAAATTGCGCAGTGGTTTAAAGCATAAATCAGTGCCCACACGGCGTATAAAACTTAGTGAATAAAAGACTTTGTTCACTACAAGGCCGTCTATTTTATTGTTTCAAAGGAGAGATTCATGCACTGTTACTGCGTGACGCATCATGGACAACCACTCGAAGACGTTGAGAAAGAAATTCCGCAACCGAAAGGTACTGAAGTTTTACTCCATGTAAAAGCCGCAGGTCTATGCCATACGGATTTACACTTATGGGAAGGTTATTATGATCTAGGTGGGGGCAAGCGTTTATCCCTTGCAGATCGTGGGCTGAAGCCACCCTTAACCTTAAGTCATGAAATTACAGGTCAGGTGGTTGCTGTCGGTCCAGATGCGGAATCAGTCAAGGTCGGCATGGTCAGCTTGGTTCATCCATGGATTGGTTGCGGTGAATGCAACTACTGTAAACGTGGCGAAGAAAACCTGTGTGCCAAACCGCAACAGTTAGGCATCGCCAAGCCGGGTGGTTTTGCCGAATATATCATCGTGCCGCATCCACGATATCTGGTGGATATTGCAGGTCTGGATCTGGCTGAAGCTGCACCTTTGGCATGTGCAGGCGTGACAACATACAGTGCACTGAAAAAATTCGGTGATTTGATTCAAAGCGAGCCGGTGGTGATCATTGGTGCCGGTGGTTTAGGGCTGATGGCACTCGAGTTGCTCAAAGCTATGCAAGCCAAAGGCGCAATCGTAGTTGATATTGATGACAGCAAACTGGAAGCAGCACGTGCTGCCGGTGCATTATCGGTCATCAATAGCCGAAGTGAGGATGCTGCTCAACAGCTGATTCAGGCAACTGACGGTGGTGCACGTCTGATCCTTGATCTGGTTGGCAGTAATCCAACATTGAGCCTTGCCTTGGCGAGTGCTGCACGTGGTGGGCATATTGTGATCTGCGGATTGATGGGGGGAGAAATTAAGCTTTCCATTCCGGTGATTCCAATGAGACCACTCACAATCCAGGGCAGTTATGTAGGGACGGTAGAGGAATTAAGAGAGCTGGTGGAGCTGGTGAAAGAAACCCACATGTCAGCCATTCCCGTGAAAAAACTGCCAATTTCGCAGATCAATTCCGCATTTGGAGACTTGAAAGATGGCAACGTCATCGGGCGTATTGTGCTTATGCACGAAAACTGATCACCCAACGTTTTTCCATATTTAATACCCAAATCAAAATCAAGAAATTGCGCAAAGACCTGAGTGGTCTTTGTGCTAGGAAGACTCATTTTAAAAAAATGAGTCAAAACAACAGAGTTAAAAATGAAACAAATGAAAAACTATTTCTATCATCGTTCAAATCAAAAAATAGCTGCTTTGGTCTTTGCTTTAACTGCCGCTTTGGACCTGCAAGCCGCAGGGGTGAGTTCTGATGCCGGGGATTATCAAGCACTTCCAGGGGGAACCAACTTAGCGGTTGCCTATTACCAGCATACGGAAGCGGATAAGGCGTATGCAAATGGTGATAAAGTCGCTGATGATCTCGATTTAAGCATTGATTTGGGAATATTGCGTTACGTTCGTTTTATTGAAGTTGAACCGTACCGGGTTTGTCGGAGAGTCAATATTCTGAGAGACTATCCCGATGACAAAATTAAAATATACCCCTGAAATCAGAGAAAGAGCGATTCAATTATTGATTGAATCTGAAAAAGATTATCCTTCTACTTGGGCTGCAATCACAGCAATTGCACCTAAGATTGGCTGTACTCCTGAAACACTACGTTCCTGGCATCAGAAGTATTTGAATCAACAGAATCCAATCAAAGTACAGCAGCTTTCAGACCAAGAACGCATTAAACAACTTGAACGCGAAAATAAAGAACTGCAACGAGCCAATGAAATTCTACGCAAAGCAGCCGCTTTTTTCGCCCAGGCGGAGCTCGACCGCCCACACAAATAATGGTGGATTTTATCCATAATAATAAAGAGCTGTACGGAGTCGAGGCGATTTGTAGAATTTTACCTATCGCACCTTCAACCTATTACCGGACTTTAGATCTCGCGGACAATCCAGAACATCGAGCGAAACGAGATTTACATGACTTGCATCATGCTGAACAAATTAAACGAATTTGGAAGGAAAGTTCAGGTCGATATGGTGTACGTAAAGTTTGGCAAAAACTGAAACGTGAAGGCTATATTATTGCGCGCTGTACAGTTGCTCGATTGATGCAAAAACTAGGTATACAAGGTGTTTGGCGTGGTAAGAATAAACAAACTACCCGTAGCCGAGATGATCAAAAACGAGCAGATGACTTGGTGAAACGCAATTTTAGTGCTGATCATCCAAACCAACTATGGGTGGGTGACTTTAGTGTGCCGCAGCAAGCGGCGTAAGAGATGAGGGTATGGCCCCTCGCTATCGGCTTGCAGGAGCAG
>NZ_NOZT01000072.1:0-9927 GCF_002412355.1 Acinetobacter sp. YT-02 | reverse complement strand
ATTTTTACGAGTAACCCATCTCTGATTACGTTTTTTATCAACTAAAGGCTCAACTTTGTACTGACAATAAGTATATAACTCTTCACGGAAATGATCAGAGATTAATGCCAAATCTAATGTTGATCTAATAGGTTTAGAGCGTTTTAAACATCCATCAGCATTTAAATCATCAGTATTAAAAGCAGTTTTGACAGCAATATGAGAAGTTAAATAGCCAACTGGTGCAAGAGATAGTTTTTCAACAGCTTCTAAAACAATTTTAGGCTTACTTTTTCGCCCTTCAAAGAAGCTTGGTTCAAAATCCCCATCAATAAAATCAGGAACTCGATTTCTTTCAAAATAAGAATAAATAATACGCTTATTTAAATAATTGGCTTTACAGTATTTATTAATCTCATGTGCTATTAATTCATATCTAGCAGCTTTAGCTTTAGTCTGAGTATAAGTAGGGTAATATAAATCAAGAATTGCGTTTAAACAGGTAGTAAAACGATCTGCTGCATTTTCATATTCTTTAAACCGAGTTTTATCCAGTTCAAGCCAATGCTTTGTATTATGAAACTGTAAAACATCATCCAAAATAAATAAAAATGCTCGCTTCAATTGATTTGATCGAGTATGAGATTGTGTCTTTTCTAGATAATCGAAAATTAATTTTTTATTCGCATCTAAGTCTTTGTAAAAAAAATCAAAAGGGGATTTTTTGAAATCAGAATTGTATTGTTCAGAAATTGTTCTAAGAACAAAACTTATATCTGATCTTTTATTATTTGCAGACTTTCCTTTTAGTGATCTTTTAGTGCAGTAAATATTAGCCTGATGAATACAGTTAAGTTTCAACTCTCTATATAAGAGTTGGTTACGCACCTGATTTGAGGTTAATGTTTGCATACAAATCTCTCCAATAACTATTAATTGACAGATTTGAAACATGCCTGCAAATGTGCGAAAATAAGTATATCTAGCCCAATCACGTTAGATACTTATTTTCTAGCCCGTTACTGCGTCAACAGTAACGGGTTTTTACATTTCTAGCGTTTCAATTTCATTTAATTTACAGAATCGTTTTCAGATTCCAGTTCCAATTTTTCATAAGCAGTTTCAGTTAATTCAAGATTCCTTCTGACCCTTTCACCACTTCTCTTTAAGTACCCTTTCTTTTCTAAAGCACTCAGATAAGGTGTTGCATTATCAGACTTCAACTCAAGAAAACTCGCTATTTCCCTACGTGTAGGCATATAACGATGATCTTGCAAATAACTATGTAGAAATTGCAGTAAAGACATTTGCCGATCCGTCAAAAACGGCAATTGCGTCACTACTTCTACTTTAGAGGTAGTAGTCATTTCAACCACTCCATCCCATGTGTGTGAAAACCCTAATTAATATTACTCCTAAGTAATAGTTTGGACAATAGTTTACACAGTAAAAATGGTAAGTTTTTGTGGGTGCTTTTAGGTAGAAAAATAACGGTAGAAAGCCTTAATTGTATTTCTTGAAAAATGCGTGTCCTAATACAAATGCGAATCCAGTATAAATAAAATATATATATAAAATAATAATTTAAACTTGTTTTAAAATTGACATGCTCTTTGCCTTGCATTTGACACGCATTTTTCCATGTCACTAAAAGCGAATCCAGTTTTTTAAATGCGTGTCAGGTTAGCGTGTCAAAGAAATAAAACCATATAAGTACATGAATAATAATAATAAAAATTATATTTATTTATTTATATGACACGCTATTTTTTGAGCATGTTTTTTAAAAATATTATTTTATTCAATTACTTAAGTTAATTTATGACATGCTTTTTGTATATTTGATAGATTTTAGATATTTTTTCTACTTTAGTATTTTTCTACTTTTTTATTAATTTTTGTTTTTTACATTTCTACGTCAAACATATTTATTATTATAAGATATTGATATTAAAAAATTAATCTAATCTAATATTCCTAGAGAGTCAGCCCGATACCACTCGATTTTTTTGGAACTAATTTTTATTTTTATATCAATTAGTTAGCTATTTTTTAATGAAAATATTAATTTTTTTGGCAGGTAGAAAAATAAGAAGAGTAAATTAATATTAAGCTCTCCTTATTTTTATTTAATTTCTACTTTTGAAAAAATTAGAGTAATTCAATGATTAGTTGATTTAATTCATCCTTTGCTTTTGATGCGTTCATTTCCGTAACTGATTTGGATTCCACAATAGCATCACGGAATTGTTTTCTTTCAAAAAGCACAGTCTTTAATAATTTGAACTGGTCAAACTCAGCAATAAACTCTATTGCATCTTTCAATTCAGTTGTTCTTACAGCAGCTCTATTGATTAAGACATAAGCCTTTAAGTTTTCATTAGTCTGTTTAGCTGTTTTAACCTTCTCTTGCATGTAATCAAGAACTTGTAAATCGAGTAATGAAGGTTGTGTTGGAACAATTAAAGTATCAGATACAAGTAGGGCTTCACGGAAAATAGTAGAATCACGACCAGCAACATCAATAAGGATATATTCATATTCCTTATCTAGTTGTTCCAACTTTTCTAATAGATCGGAATGAATAGTTATGCATTCAATATCATCTCTCTGATTAGCCCATTTGAAAGCAGACTGTTGTTCGTCAGCATCTATTAGAATACTTTTTCCCTTATTGTTTAATGCAACAGCTAGGTTAGTAGCAAGGGTTGTTTTTCCTACCCCACCTTTTCGATTAGCGACACATATTATTTTTGCCATAAGTAAGCCTTCATACAATCAACAACAAAACTATTAATAGTTGTATCAATAGTTTTGTTTCACGGACGTTAATTTTTTTCTTTAGGTGTTTTAATTACATTCAACTGTTGACTCAGCATCTTTTGATATTCCTCTTTCCCTATGATCTTTTTGCATTGGTCAAGGATTGTTTGTCGAATGAAATTGTTTATAGAGGTATCACTTTGTTGCCCCAGTATAGTCACTGTTTTTTCAATAATATTCAGTTCTTCTACGAATAAAGGAATAGTGAGATTTCTGCCATTCTTTGTTCGTGATCTTGTTGAAACTGGCAATGTATTTGGTTCAAGAAGAACAACACTTTTATTTCTAGTTACGATCTTATTAGGTGGGGTAGCACCTGTTAAATCTTTAGCATCAGAGTTTACATCAATATGAGTAAACTCCTTATTTTGTCTAGCTTTAGCAAATCTATTTTCAGACATATTTAATCCCTAAACTCACTTATTTGATATAAAAAACCTAATAAATCAATTCTATTACATACTAAGTATAGTTGTATAGTAAAATCATTAATACAACTATTAATAGATGTTTATAAAAAATCATTAATACAACTATTGTTTCTATCAAAAAAGAAGGTTGAATAGATCAACCCTCTTTCATGTTTAGAACTAATTTATTCTTTAAGGAAGCCTAACTCATAAACCATTGGTCTAAGTTTATTACTTAGTCCCTTATATGCTTCTTCAAATTTAGAGAAGGATACAGGGATAAAATCTCCACTACTATTTCTTGCCTTGAGAGCATTTCTGATTTGATACCAACCTACATCGGTACGATTCAGCTTAAGCTCAGTTCTTAGTGCATGATTGTCTGTATGCTCAAAATAAGCTTTCCACAATTCCCTACCTGCATCCAATACAGCCTGTGCTTCACTGCTCAGGGTTTTACCACTCAGGTACTGCACCATAAAGTCACTTTCAAAACGCTCCGAACTACCAACTTCACTCTCAGTAAAAGGTATGAAGTGATTGGTGATAGACCACTTCTGTCCTTTCCACTCTAGATCATCAGCACTCGCTGTCAGGTTGCTGCCATTGAATAGCATCCAAATCAAACAGTCATTCTTAAATTCGTCTGTAAGCTCTACATTTGGCTGTAAGAATTGATCACGGTCATTTAGCCAAGTTGAGCTAATCAGGAGTCTTACTGAGAATACAACAGCAGCTTTCCAAAGGTTTTCGGCATTCACAAAGAACCCTCTTGCACTACTAAACCCCGATGAAAGAAGGAAGGTGAGTTTATTGGACTGTTGAAGATCATTCCCTGCACAGTTAAGCCAAGCAATCGCATTATCAGACCAACGTGTTCCTCGCAAGTCTTTGCTTGTAGTGGCAGGTGATACAGCGTTCTTCAAAGGAATACACACTTGGGTATTGGTCTTCGGTCTTTCCACCCAATCAGTCAAGAGAGCGTAGTTTTCAGTATTAAAATACCTCTTATTACCAATCGGCACTGAGTTTTTATCCAAAACATCGACACTGATTTCATCAATAACCCATGTGTTCTTTTTGGCTTGATCTGTTTGCCACACCAAGAATCCAATCGGGAAATTGCCTTTTAAACCCTCGAAAGCCTTACTGTGAACCACGAAACCACCCAAGTAACGGGCATTCCAGTTTTGTCTAAATTCTAGCAATGTAGGCGAACTTACATATTTCAGTGTAGAGAACATCGCCAATGTCGCCTTAGGTATTTCCTTAGCAATACGTGCAACAAACTGTGTGAAAAGCTCATTTCTAGCCTTGCCATACTTACCCATCAAGTGAGCAGCTACTTTTGTTTTAGCCACACCTGTTTTGCTTGCATCATCCCCACCCGCAGCAATAATATTGTCTGAACTTGTAGCTTCTGCATAAGGAGGGTTGATCAGGATAAGTATCTTCTTACCCTCAGCAATAGCCTTTCTCAGTGCTAGAGGTACTTTGTTTGTCAGGCTGTAATCAATTTCACCATCAGATGTAATATCGTCATTCAAGTAATCGTACTGGAAGCGTGTAGATGCTACACATGTCTTGGAAGCCTTCATTACATCAATATCTGCCTGATCTAATGTGCTCATGAAGATATTTCTATGGTTTGAGTGTTTAACCTCTAAGTTACCTACACCACAGCACATATCCCAAACGATATATTCTTTTTGCCAGTTCTTACCCAATGTTTCATCTAGCTTGTTGTATGCCTTATCTACGACATGCAACGGTGTATAAAAAGCTCCTTTAAAACTTCGTTCATCAATTGGAATCAAACTGTCTCTACGTTCGAGCAGATAGTTGCGATATTCTTCTTTTGGTGGTCGGTGATAGATCGCCCAAAATCTACGATAACCTTCACGATTCCCAAGCTCATAAACTTGACCATTCAACATGAAGGCAGGTGTATTACTGATAAATACTAATTTAGCAGGTAAGTCTTTATGTGTACTTACAACACCATCATTCATAATGTCAGCAAAGAACAAAAGGGTGTAATCATCTTCATTTACATCCTTAATCTCTTTGCCAATCATATCAACCCATTTATCAAATACCTGTTTCAAATTATTCGGGGTGATTTGGGTTCGATTTATATCTCCTGATTTTATTGCAGACTTTACGGTAGATATAAATTCTTCTTCATGTGTGGATATTTTAAAAGACACAATATATGTGCCTATATAAGCAGAAATAACTTCTAAAGCTTCTTGAGTATATTTACTTGCTGATTTACCCCATTTAACTGTCTTTTTTTCTAAAAAAGGAATTACATCGCTGCTTTTCATAATTGCAGCTTTTTCAGTATCAATTACCGCTAAAAAAGGGGGAACACTTTCACCAAGATTTAATGATTGTTGGACGTAGTGTAAAAGTTGGGTGAACATAGCATATGTACTATGTCTTCCTGTATCTTTTGCTTCAAACCAAATTTCTTTAGTTTGAATATCAATCAAGCCTTTCGTGAAACCTTTTAACCCTAAAGCTTTTATGTAGGCATCTTTTACATCTTCTTCACTTTTCACATTTTTTAATGCTTCATATAGACTCATAGTAGCCACATTTTTAAATATATTATTGAATATGATATGGTGTTAATTGAATTAATACAATCAATAATAGGTGTTTTAAATCAATAGTATGTAATAATAAATAAAACAATGGATAGTTGTATTAACACAACTATCCATTGTTTTATTGGGTAAGTGAAATAGATAATTACTATTATTAGTTGTACTTGATTTTATCCTTTTGCTCTTGCTGTAATCTATGTGATTTAAATTCACAGTGACTATTAGAATATGGACATGAAGAACATCCTTTACAGAAATCAAATGGGTCTTTCTGCAATTCGATTGTTGCACCTAATTCTTCAATCACTTCATTGACTGCATGATCATTAAATTGCATGACTTTCAGGCGTTTTCCATAGAATGTTGTACGCCCTAGATCAATATTATCAAGTAAGCCAAGAGTCCTTAACTGACGACCAACCCACTCAGGACGTTGCCACTCAGGAATAGAGTTAGTCATATCAGCCCCAAAGTTTTCATCTAATAGGGTTCGTAGCTCTAAAATTACCTGAGTAACAGTAAATCGGATAAAACCTTCTTTGATTAGATTTTTGACCGCTTCTTTCAGGGTTTCTACAGGGTCACTTGTTTCGATTACAACAGTACGTTGTTTTGATAATGCAACTTCAAGCTCTTTACTGCATTCATCGCTTACCATTTTGGCAATGACTCGTAAAGGTAAGGCAATTTCATCGAAACGTCCTGATTTCTCATTAAATCGAGAAGCCTGTTCTTCGATCTCTGCACATTTCATAAAGCCCCAAGAATGTAACTCTTGGCGCAAAGCTTCTATCTTTGTAAAGTCAGTAGCGTTTAGCTTTTTGATTGTTCCTTTTTCTGAGTCAGGCATATGCCGTGTTTGAATCCTCAACATACGAGTGCTAAGAATGTCATCAGCGCCAGAAGTATTGCTAATTAATTTAATACCAAAAAAGTTAAGACGTTCAGTTTTCATCGTCTTAACGTCAGTCCATATTTTCTCTGCCGTATTTTTATTGTAAGAAACTTTTAAGGCTTGGACTAGCTCACTAAATTGTCCACCATCCTTACCGCCTTTACTAGCAACGCCTTCTAGATCGTCAAAAACAACGAATCCTCGTGCAGCATCAATATGTCGAGCTGCTGTAGCTGCTGAAACTTGACCAATGACTGAACCATTACAAGATAGTTTAGCCATGATAATACCTGTTTGAGATTTACCTGTACCTGCTTGACCATTCAAGAAAAGAATAGGTACTGATTCAAAAACATTTTGAACGTATGTGGCTAAAACAGTTAAAGAAAGAATCACATAATCTTCTTTAACTGGAAGCCATACTGCTTTTTTTAAGGTGTTATATACATCATCAAAAATATCTCTTGTTGATCGTACTTTTACCCTTCTATTTATATAAGCTTCAATGTTGCTCCATTTCCACGTACAGAAATCGTTAGGCTTTGGCTCAGAACGAATTAAAGTACCATCGGACAAACGGATTACACGTTCAGAATCAGGTGTACCTCTTGGAGCAGGGGACTTTATTGCTTTATGGACTGTTGCATCAGATCGTACTACTACAGTTTCATAACGCTCTGAAAAGTATTCCACCCCATATTCATCAATCTCTTTTTTGCGAACTAAAGTTTGAACAGGGTAATACATACGCTCATTAATATACGCACCATTAATATCAACAGGTGCTACATTAAAACGACCTTCTGCTAGGAAGTTATTGCTACCCTCAGCAAGATCAATTTTGGTCGCACAGATCGGTGAATCATTCAATAAGGATAAAAACTCTTCAATACAACTATCAGCCTTAAAGAAATCAGTCCAGTCTGCCCCCCATTCACTATCAGGTTTAATAGTGCCATCTGCACTATATTTTGCGGGCGCATAAGAAGCAGGGCATTTAACACGGTAACAATCCTTTAAGATTAATTCAGATAACTTTTCAGCCATCCGATCCCCCGCAGAATCATGGTCATGCCCTAAATAAATTTTTTCAAATCTACTCCAAAAGCCTTCACTTCTCATGACATCAGGAATGCTAGAACCGTGTGTACCTGAACACACTAAAATATCTTGTAGAAGGTTATTCTCTTTCAGGTTTTGATATACCACCCATGCATCCTTTACGCCTTCACAGACAAAAATTTTCTTTTGTTTGCGATATGCAT
The DNA here is from genome assembly GCF_002412355.1 of Acinetobacter sp. YT-02. NCBI lineage: Bacteria > Pseudomonadati > Pseudomonadota > Gammaproteobacteria > Moraxellales > Moraxellaceae > Acinetobacter > Acinetobacter sp. YT-02. The sequence continues at coordinate 1,940 of NZ_NOZT01000072.1, read as the reverse complement.
GAGTAAAGTAGACTTGTGGTGCGCCTTTCATCCAACCGTTGCGATCTGTTGGATTTTCTGTCACATCAGGAATGCAATAGTAGCCATTTGTACTTATGAAAGAACCATCTTCACACCGCATTGGAAAGACTAATGCATCAGATGATGTGATACCTTCCGAATTGGTGTAGGGAGTGCTCAAGCCAAGTTTAAATTCTTCAATCGTTGCCAATTTTAAAGAGCGAGATGCTAAGTAATGCATAGCTCTTTGATTGGATTTTAAACGAGATACTAATTTGTCAGTCCAACTTTGACGAATAGGTTGGGCTTTTGGTCGAACTTTTGGTTTGCTTTCAACTTTAACAATCTTAGATGAAGGAAAACCTATACCTGTAGATGATATGCCTAAAAATTCTACTGCTTGCATAGCAGCAGTTTTCTTATCAATATTGAATCTTTTATACCAAGCATCAAGCAGATCAAACCAAGTATCATCACCATTAAAATCACGACACATACCCTGTTTTTTACCTGATAATGCAATTTTAAAACTGCCATTATTACTGGCAGGAGTGTCATAAATATCACCAGTTACCCAATAGATTCCCACCTTTTTTCCATTAGGAAAAAGGTGGTGGACAACTCTTTCAACATCATCACGAAGCTGAGAAGCAATAAGCTTCATATCGACTAATCTGCTCATGCTTACCCAACCTTCTTGATATTTTGTAAACAATTATCCCAATCGTTAAAAGCATCAGCAGGTGTTAAGTGACCATAATGCTCTTTAATCATTTTTTCACTATCAAGTAAAAGGTAAGCAACATAAGCAAAAGCCCCTTTGTTCTGTTTTAAGAAAGTAGTCGCCACAATATCCCTAAAATAATGGACTGAAATACCACCTTTTTTAACTTCCTGATTGCCAAATCTTGCTGTGAAATATCGAATAGTATGTCCTAAAGAAGTTGTAGTAAATTTTTTTCCATGACTAGATATGAGAAAAAATTCACTATCCTTACCCCTTAAAAATACAGGTCGAGCTAGTTTTAAATAGAGTTCAATCTGTTCCGAAGTATCTTCGGATAGTTTTAAAGTAAATACATCAGGGATAATTTTCTGATTGAAGTTTTTAAAGCAATGTTTAGGGATACTAACAATATATCTACCATCAGTTTTATCTTTATAAATACATTCGCAATTAGGATGATTACCATATTTCATATCAGCCCAATTTCGTGCTCTTAATGGAATTTGCATTAAACATTTAACAATTGCGCTATCACGAAGAGCATTCAAATAACTAAGTCGAGTATGTTTATTATCAGGATGTGCTTTATACAAATTAATATCTTTTTGTGCAGCATTAAGTATGTCTATAACGTATGAAGCAGGTACATCTAGCTCAACAATTCCTCTATTTCTATGTTTAGCTGAGTCTTCACTAGCTTGAATAAAACTTTCGGTATCTTTGGATAGCTTCTTGAGTTTCTTATAGTTTTCACAAGCAAGTTGATGAATTTCATCATTAGTTAAACTATATCTTTCACTGAAAATTTCATCTGCATATTCATAGAAAAAACAATGGTCAGGATTCCAAGCACTAGAAGCAGATTGAACAATAATATGATCAGCTAAGGTGATAGAGCCGTATTCTTTTATCAACTTTGAGTAAATCTTCTGAAGAACATCTGATTGCGTCAAATGGAAAAAGGTCAATTGATCGTCCCGAAGAATTTTTAATTCTCTTGCTTCTTTGATTACTAAAGTTAAGCCAGTAATCAACTTAGTAAATGATGGAACATGAATCTTTTGATCAAAAATACGCAAGCCTGCAAGTCGTTGGGTGTTTAAAATATTTTCATGTGGTTTACTTGGGTCGTAAGAATAATTTTTACGAGTAACCCATCTCTGATTACGTTTTTTATCAACTAAAGGCTCAACTTTGTACTGACAATAAGTAT
>NZ_NOZT01000071.1:0-10673 GCF_002412355.1 Acinetobacter sp. YT-02 | reverse complement strand
GCTTTGATCAGCTAGAAGCAGATTCCTTAAATTACTGTACGTCAAAGCGTACAAAAATGGCTTAAAAATAGCCCCAGATTTATCCGCAGAAATTGTGGATTTTTTTCAGGCTGAAAGCCTTATAGATTGTATGTGATTTTCTGTTTTGAGTGTTTTTTGATCAAAAATGTTGGCAAAACATTCCAAAACCGCTCATAAAAAAGCCGACTTGTTTCAAAGTCGGCTTTTTTATGTTTTTTGGATTTTTATGGTTTTATTAAGTATCTGATATTTATATTAATATACAAGTGTATTGCGTATAAGCACCATTATGTTAAATAAAGAGCTTCATCTAAAAATTTTATCAAAATTTTTAAATTTGAGGTTAGAGCCCACTATTAGATAGCGTGGACTTTTTTTTAAATTCCATAATAGGTTTTAATTAACTCCGCAAAGACAGCAACACCAATATCCTTAGTCACTTGCCAAGATTCACTTAAAGCTTTAACCGTAATCTTACCAATCCAACTATTTACATCTGCACTATATTCTGTAGGAGATAGGGGAGTTGGAGTAACATCAATAATTTTTTGTAAATCTTGAATGTCTGATTCTTCAACCCCATAAGTTTTTAATTTGGTTGCTAAAGAATTAAAATCACCTTTTATAACTTGTACTGTATTAGTTGATTTTTGATTAATTGTTGAGTTTTCATTGTGGTTAGCCATATTACCTACATTAGCAATATGATAATTAATATTTTGAGTCATTTGCTTTTCCTTATCTGTAAAAATATAATCTTCACCTGTAACACCTTGTTTTTCAAGATTTATTGACCAATCTAAAATGATTTTCCTAATACTAGATAGAATATTGCATATGTCAGTTTTACTAATGCTTAAGAAAGGTTGATAACCAGATCTGAGATTGTCGGAAAATGGACTATTTTGCATACCCATCTTCTGAATCAATTGATTATCCTGATCATCAAAGAAACGTAATAAACGTTCTTCTAAACCTTGATCTAATCGAAGATTGATAAAATTTTTATCATCTGAATAAATCCAGCTTTCTAACTTTGGAATAGGATCATGAATTAATTTTACATCAGTATACTTCGCCCATTCTGGACCACTAATTACAACAGGTATCGTAGCTTTATCAACAGCTGAAGCATATATACTGCCTCTGACAAGTCTATAATTTGGAATATCTTCATTATTTGATATATAGCCACTTAACTCTTTATTACACCAATCAGAAAATTCTTTCACATCAAGTTTGGAAGATATTAAATAAGCATGATTTAATAACTCTGAAACTTTTATGTCTGGGTTCGCTGCTAATTGTTGTAACTTAATTACTGCTTTCATATAAGCTCACTGTAGATTTAAAAATAATCTATTAATTTAATTTTCCTAAAATTAACATAATACACCTTATGCGAAATCGCTTTTTTATTCTTTTTAATTCAAACACTTATTTTAAAGTTTATAGCCCAATCCAGCCCGATTGGGCTTTTTTTATGATTTTTCACGTTCCACGTATGTTTTTTGAACATTGTTCCACGTTTTTGATTAGTTGCCGTGAACAATCACCCTACCCATATGGCTTGAAAAACCTGCTCCAGAAGCCGCGTTGCTCGGGTTCTGGATCGATCTGTTCTGCCACTGGATAGCGTTTCGGTTGTTCTGGTGTAGTAACCTCACCATTGTTTGTAGTTGGCTCAGGTTCTGGATCAGTTGGAGATCCAGTCGGTTGCGCTGGGTTTTGATCGGTAAACGTAGTCATATTGGTTTTTGGAGCTTCCAAAAGACGTTGCATTGCCTCAATTTGTTCTTGATAGAAAGACTCTCGTTCTAAGGACTGGTTTTCTCGAAGCAAAGCTTGATTCAATTGTTTTTCAAGCATGTCAACTTGACGTTTAAGCATGTCAACTTCTGTCAGATGTTGACTGTCAATTGATTGACTTTGATTGACACTTGGTTCCTTTGGTTGAGGTTCACCAAAAACGCGGATTGCCTCAGAAAAGTCAATTAACCCATCTGATCCTTTAGATAAATTTCCTTTATTTATATGAGCATATATGGCCTGTCTTGAAAATCCATATAGCTTAGCTAACTCTGAAACTGATAGTTTTTTCATAATGTAAATTAACAGTCAACTTGTGTTAATAGTTGACTGTTAACTTGACAATGTCAATTGACAGTTAAGCTGTAAATCCAACTTGCTCAAGATATGGTAAATATTCTTTTAATTTCACAGGATCGCTTAACTGTTCAGCAATTCTTACTGCAAATTGGTCAAAGCTCTCTGTCCCTTGTGAATATTTCCCTAGCTCTGGTAATCGACAGAGTTTATTTGCAAAAAAATGGCGCTGAGCTATTGTCATTTTAAGAGCACGTTCTTCTAAATTGATCTCAGTATTTTTTTTAGTTTGTTTTGTTTTTAATTTCTTTTGTTTAAATGCGAATGAGAAGCCTTCTATCAACCTACCTTTTTTATGTTGTTGATATTCAACTTCTATATCTGAAAATTCATTAATTTGTTCGATGCTAACATCTAAAACACGTCTCTTAAATGCCTCCATTCGAGCATACTCATTAATACCGATACCAAGTTGTTCTCTAAACTTTTCTGTATTAAAAATAGGTGTATAGCCAACATTTTTCCATTGCTTGACTAACTCGTATAATCGAACAGCATAAATGCTCTTAAAATTTGCAGTTTGTTTTAGATGATAGCTAGTAAAATATGTTTCAAAGCCATCAATTTTCGTGACTTGATCAATAAGAACTCTTGTTAATGTAAGTAAAATGCGACCTTCACCTTTTTTATAATTTGCATCTTGTATCCATCGACTTTTTGTTACTGACCCATCTTCATTTTGAATAGTAAATTGTCGTTTAAAAAGAGTCTCTTCAGCTTCCAATAATGTTAAATATGCTGCATCAAGCGTAGTATTGAAGGCTTTAGCATATCTCGCTGCATTTAATTCAAGTGGTTGTTCAGTTGTAAGCCCTTTTCCTGTTTCTCTGGCATCAATGATTGCTAACTGTATTAGTCTTGCTTCAGATAAAGTTAAAGACTGAAGTGCCTGTATTAATTTATTAGATTTAACAACAAGATCTTTATTCTGCATGGCAATTATAGCAACAATTAAAATTATTGTTGTTATAACAACACTATATTAAGAAGTTGTCAAATAAATAAAATCTTTCTGATTGTGACTTTTTTAAAAATCGTTATATTTCAATAATTTATATTGTTTAAATTATATTTTTTAACCGAGAAAATGTTGTCATATACCGCAAAAAAACAATACTTTAGTGATTTTTTTAATTTTTCAAAAAATTAAGTTATTGATTTTAAATGAATTAAAATTATATAGCAACATTTATATATTTTGTTGCTATAAACCGAGCAAACGTTGCTATATAACCGAGCAAACGTTGCTATATAACCGAGCAAACGTTGCTATATAACCGAGCAAACGTTGCTATATAACTCATAATATGCTTGCTATATAAGGCTTTCAGCGTGTCTAAAAGCATTTAAAAGCATTTAAAAACATTAAAAACCTTTTTCATTCAAAATTGCCCTTGGTTTTCGCTACGCTCAAACTCTATTGAATCTCGCTTTCGCTCGATTCGTAGGGGCAATTTTTTGGTTTATGTTGACGTGACTTTAAGAAAAATCCAAAGCAACTCGGAATTCGCTTCGCTCATAGAGCTTTTTTACTCGCTACGCTCGGTCTAGGGTCAATTTTCTGCATGTGATTTACGCTTATTTAGGCTTCACAGCCTAAAAAGCGGTTTTTCAGGGTGTCTAGGTGCAAATTTTAGTGGTTCGCTCGTAGACACTCGCTCTGTAAATGCCTATACAAGGCTTAAAATGGCACTTTTTAGCCCAATTTCAAAAGTATCTGATGAAATGGTGGTTTTTATTATAAAGTTGCTTAAATCGCAAAATAGAGCGTTTTAAAGATGAACCGCTAAGACTTTTCAGTCTTAACGGTCATTTTTTAAAAATGAATGCATGTGATTAATCTGCACCGACAGCATTAAACAGAGCTATTTCTGTTTAATTCTCAGTTAAATTTCATAACATACAAAAATTTTTCCACGGATTACCAGTCCGCTTGCAGTCACCACAACTGCTATTTCTTTCACTAATCAAACACATAACCGGCTCAACCTTTCATTACTCATGTATACCCTTACGTTTTTATTCGCTCGAATATTCATGCTCCCGACAGAAACGTCGCTTTACTCAACTGATCTCCCATCCTCTAAAATTTGTCTAAATCTTACAGTCACCAACTAAAAGAATTAAATAAACAAATATTTAGCGAACTTCCCGTATTAGTCTTAATTGTCACTCGGATGCCCGGCTTCTCGCTTTCGCTCAAGTCTTACTCGTTACACTCGTCTCGTCCATTGGCGCTTCATGGGTAGTTGTTCCAAGATCCCACTTACACCGACTAAAGACTCTTTAGAGTTACCGTGCTATCAAAATTTTCAGCAAAGCATCTATCAGGTTCTACTGTAGATGCTGTTACAGGCTTAAGCTATTCGACGAATCTTGCTTATGTATTTACAAGTACCCGATGTCCATGACCCTTTTAAAATCTGACATCTGACAGTTTTTCTCTGTCTTGATCGCCTTTCGGCTCACTTTTAGTCGCCCACCTGTGCTGTGCCCATCGCAAAATCACTCATGCAAAAGGCAGTCATTTTAGCGTTGAAATCATCCGTGATCTCAACTCTGACTTCAATTAAAACAGGGTTGTGCTTTGTCACCAAAGCGCCCGTGTCTACGTCGCCCAACAACTTTAATCTTGTTCAATTTTTTGATTGGGTAGAAAAAGAGAATTTCACTCTTTAGCCCCCGTTGTAGCCGCACCAGCGAGGTTTCCCCAGCATGCAGCTTCACCGATCAGAACATGGTTAGTGCTCCTAGCAGTTTGAAATAGTGAAAAAACGTCTCGGCAGCGGTAACTTGCCGAACATTAAAAGCCAAAAATAGGCGCAAAAATGGACAAACTACGCTAGACGTAATTTTTGAACGTTAGAGGGAATCTAACAAAGACAATATGCGAGTAGCCAAAAAATATGTGCTATCGCTGATCATGAAAGGACTCCGTTGGCATACGGATAACGATCTGATGATTCACTTTAAAATTCCTACTAATGGTCTCTGCTGACTTAAAAGATGATTTTTCTTTTTTGCGCTACAGGTTCAGAATCAGAAAAGCTTAAGAAGCAATCAGATGCATTTACTATACCTGAAAAAGTGCCAAAATCAAATTTTGCAGGAACAACCATTTATAAACCTACATCTGCACCTAAAAAGGGACTGCTAAACGCAGTCCAAAGCATTACAAAATAAGCACTCCGATAGAATTACTAAAAAAACATAAAAATGCTAAAATCTGTCCGACAGAATTACCAAAAAAACTGGACTTTATAATGATCTATTACTGTGTCAAAACGAGCGAGTATTTAGCCGACATTTTGGATAAAGTGAGCCGCGAAACACAGTATTATTTTCAGCTTGATGTGCCGCTTGATCGTGCTGAAAGCATCATTGAGAAGTTTCAAAAAAGGTATGATTTGAATCAAACTGCCAGACAAAGAAATTACCGTTTAAAGCAGAAACCAGTGGTGGATCTGATTGTTTTACTCAATCAAAGTCTGCTCAAAATTGAGAAGGTTCGACTTTGTTTATTGTGTACAGTTCCCGAGGAACTTCGCGAAAAAAAGCAAGATTGTTCGGAGTTGCTGAGAATTGCTTATGGACTTGATAAGTCTGAGTTAGAGCCGTTTGAATCGGTCCAAGATCGTCAGAACCGGCTAATCTATCGTACCGCCATTCAGGTTGGAGAGAATAAGCAGTCTGCTCCAGTCTATGAGCTGGTTAACCTACCGTTTACGGTTGAACAGCGCAAACAGAAAGAAATTGATAGAACCACGGGTTGGACGTGGCGCATTCACAAGAAGTTTCTGGAACTTAAGAGTGAGCAACTGGTCGCTACCTTTAAGAAAGCCCAACAGATCAAGAGTCCTGATAAACAGGACAGTATGGTCATGGCTGAGTTGTCTCGGGTGGCGAAATTGGCGGGGTTTAGGGGCGTTCGGGAGGATGTGTTTAAGTTCAATAAGCAAGTTTTTCCGCTGTACTTCAAGTATTTGAACCGGAAGTCCAAAGTAGAACTGTCGGTGCCTTCGTATGAGCGGAAATCTAAGCGTTTGGTCAGTAATTTTCAGGAAATGACGGCATTTTTTGAGGATCTTCAAAAGTAGGTTTAAACCACAAAGATGGCTGTGATGGCGATCAATAACAGTGGGGATGCACTCAGCATGAATCTTTGGGTTTTGAGGTTGAAGTCTGTGTCATATTTTTTTGAATATTGCTTATATTTCAAGGCAAAGCAGACGCTTGATACAAAGCATCCGATCAGGAAACTCAGCATTAACGCCATGCGGTAAAAATCTATGCTGAGGTCCGTTCCTGCTGTAAATTTATGGAACTGGTAGTAGTTGCTGCCCATGAGAAAAACTAGGCACAACAGCCCAAGCCCCATGGCGTTGTATTTCATTTTTTTGTTGTGATCTTGGTATAAAAACTTAGTGATAAGCATGCTTAAACTAAGGCAAAGTGGGACCAAAATTACTGTAATGCTGATCAGTAAGTTACTGAATAGCCATGATTGAAGGTCTGGATTGTTTCTAAATTGGTAGATATTTAAAAATGGGAAAAACACCACGGGAAAGAAGTACATATAGGACAGCTTAAACGAGTCCATATTTTTAATTTTCATCATGTGGGATCAGAGTCCTGACTGTAACTAAGGTAGTTAGGTAGGTATTATGTGTGATGTTAAGCTCTAAATTTTATATATAATATAAGTATTTGATTTTAAATGTTATTGTATTTGTGTAGCAAAAATAAAACTCAAATATTAATATTTATAAGTTATTGAAATTAAATATAAAATTCAGATCACACATAATACCTACCTTGATTTGAAAAGAAGCTATTGTGTGTGTCGATCAAAGCATTAGAAAGGTCTCTAGTTCTTTATCCTGTCTACCTGACTTAGAATATGATTTACGTAGGCTTTACTCAGGATTACGTCAATGTCAGCAGTAAATCTAATTAATGAAAATGACGATGAGAGAGAAATTGCTTCTCAGGCAGCTTGTGCACTTCGAGAAAGCTTTATTACCGCAGCTCAAAGTGGACCAGTTCTGTATGTTGAAAACGATACTGTTTTACTTAAGGAAGTTGGCGCTCCCCCAATTGTGATTAAACACCTAGCAGGTCGTAATCCTGAACTTGCTCAACGAGTAGCGAGTCGTGGAACTTTTAAAATTAAAAAATGTAAAGTAAGCCAAGATTGAAGCTAACTGGGACTTACAATTCAAATTTCGTATAAGAGATTTTATGTTAAATAAACAGCACTTGATTAAAGATTTGATTACTAGAAGTGAGGTGTCTATAGCCTAGTGTTAGAATGGTTACATGTTCCTATGTCAATGCGTTTTCGTTCTTTATGGGCAATTCTAATGATCAGCTTGATCTTGTGTTAAAAGATAATAATTTTGAAGAGCTCTCTTCATCAAGAAAATCAATTATAAAAGAGATCTTTAAAAATGATTTCTGGGGAGATAGTGAAAAAAAATTAGAAGATATTTTGGCGAATAAGAAGCATATTGAATTAGTTAATAAGCCTTTAGATGAGGATATTAGCGCTGGAAAGAATACATATACTTATGATGCACATACGTATCATACAAAAGTTCCTCCGCAAGGGATTTCGAAAGTTATCCAATATTATTTACCGCATGGAGGAGTTGTTCTGGATCCGTTTGCGGGGAGTGGTATGACTGGTGTTGCTGCATCTGCAAATGGATATGACGTTATTCTTAATGAGTTATCTCCAGCAGCATCATTTATTGAATCAAACTTTTTAAAGTATGTTGATCCACAAGATTATCAAGCTGGAATTCAGTTTGTTTTAAATAAAACCAAAAAAGTTAGAGATACTTTGTACACAACTACTTGTCGAGAGTGTTCAACTAAAACAGAAATTTTATATGTAGTTTGGTCATATGAGCTCGAATGCAATCACTGTAATGGTGTATTTGTTTTATGGGATCATTGCAGAAAATATGGCTCTAATGTAAAAGAGCATAAATTATTAAAAAAATTTGACTGTCCTCATTGTTTGAAAGAGGTCAATAAATCTTATTTAAATAGATTAGATACTAAACCTGTTTTTCTTGGATATAAGTGTTGTTCTAAACAAATTAAAGAACACTCTTTAGATGTTTCTGATTATGAAAATATTAAAAAAAGCGAAGATTTAGTTCAGAATTATCAGGGGATATATCCAGATGTAGAAATTCCTGATGGAGTAAATTTAAATCAACCGAAACGACACGGTATCAAAAATATTAAAGATTTTTATACAGCACGTAATTTAGTAGCATGTAGTTCTATTTGGCAGGCTATAGGTTTGGTAGCTGATAAAGAAATAGCTAGTCTACTTACTTTTACATTTACTTCACTCTATCAGAGAGTTACTAAGACTTCTGAATACCGATTTTGGGGAGGAAGTAGTAATACAGCCAACTTCAATATTCCACAAATTTTTAATGAAGCTAATGTATATCTAACTTTTGAAAGAAAAAGTAAAAATATCTTAGATCATCTCAAATCGACAGCTCAAAAATATACTGGAAAATCAGTAATCCATACGGGTAGTGCTACAAATTTGAGTTTTTTGCCAGATGAATCAGTAGATTTGATTTTTACAGACCCTCCATTTGGATCGTTTATTAACTATAGCGAAATGAATATCTTATGGGAATCATGGTTAGGGGTCTTTACAGACTCTAAGAATGAAGCAATTGTTAGTAAAGTACAGAAAAAGGGCGTTGAAGAATATACTGATCTGATGACTTTAAGTCTAAAAGAGGCATATCGTGTTCTAAAAACTAATCAATGGATGGTTTTGGTGTTTATGAATTCCTCAGAAAAGATATGGAGTTCTTTACACAAGGCTATTCAAGATTCAGGTTTTATTATTGAAAAAGTTAATATCTTTGATAAGAAGCATGGGACATTTAAACAATTTGTTAGTGAAAATACCGCTGGTGCTGATTTAATGCTGCATTGTAGAAAAATTAGTAATCCAGATAGTAGATTTGGACGTGTAGATAGTAATTTCAATATTGAATCATTTGTGAAGAACTTAAGTAAAGAAAAAACACCATATATCAATTACTTACATGTAAAAAGAGAGCAAGAAATCGATTTTAGGACATTATATAGTCGCTATGTTGCTCAAAGCTTATCAAATGGTGTTAAAGTTGTTGATTTTTCTGATTTTAGATCAAAATTAAACGAGATTTTAATTAATGCTTAAGCCTGCTTTTTCTAGCGATGAATTTGTTCGAATGAAACTTGTATTGGCTACAAAAGTAGTTGGTATGATGGGAAGAAAATTGGAAGAAGATGATTGGACGGATGCTTATTGCCAAGCGAAAAATATTCCTAGAAGTAACTGGAGCAATTTAAATATTGATATTAATTATCAAGGTCTTGGTGTAGAAATAAAACTGTATAGAGTAAAAAGTTCACATAAAGAATCGATTAAAGAAAACTGCGGAACAACGAAAATGCATCCGGCAGCTACTCGATCAATTCGAATAGATAGTAGCTTATCAGCTGAGGATGCTAAAAATAGTGTATTAAAACAGTATGCTGAGTTAATTATAGATAGAACAAATAAAGTAAAAGATGCTTCTAATAGACAAGTTGCTGATATGAGATCAGCATGGGTGCTATGGGAGCCAGAATTACGAGAATTTCTATATTTTGAAGAGGAAATGTTTATTCCAAATCCTCAAAATTATTTTGCTGAATGGAATATCACGAAAGCTAGAGGTAGCAGAAAAGAGAGTAAATCTTTATGGATTTATGATAAGAAAACTAAATTAAAGCGTTACTCAGTTACTACTGATGCAGGTGCAAAAATACAGCCTTACTTTGATATTCCAGCAGCTAGTGATCCTAATCTGTATTATTTCAGAGTGCAAAGTGAAATGTTATCTGATAGTGATATTGGACTATGGGTTTCACAATTAACAGCTCAAAGATTAGAAAAACTTGTTGATATACATGATAAACAGAAGTTGAGTGAATTTTTATTAACATCTATCAAAGACTTTGCGGTTGATAATACTTCAGTAGAGCCTGAGTATGCAGTTTGCTTAACAGTTAATAATGATGCTTATGAAGCACTTATTACTACTCTACAAGGGGTTAGTGATGAACATAATATGCAATTATTTTTAAAATACCTTTAGCTTGAAAATTTCTAATAGAATCAAAAAATGGGTTTTTATTAGTTAAGTTTCGCTAAAATTAACATAATACGAATTATGCGAATCAAATTTTGGTAATAAAAAACCCCGACATCCTGTCGGGGTTTTTTGTGTTTGGTTGCAAGGTATAACTCCTGTCGTACCTAACCATCCTTGTGCTGATCTTTTTTATTCTTGTTGTTTGGAGCTTCCTGCTCTCTATGGCTTCATCATAAGAAATAACGCTTTGATCAGCTAGAAGCAGATTCCTTAAATTACTGTACGTCAAAGCGTACAAAAATGGCTTAAAAATAGCCC
>NZ_NOZT01000070.1:0-11436 GCF_002412355.1 Acinetobacter sp. YT-02 | reverse complement strand
AGTATTCGTCGTTAGAAAACAATTATTGTGACATTATTTCAATGAGTTATCTATTTTTGTCGTGTACAGAGAGATAAATAAAGAGAATTTCGTATAAGGTGTATTATGTTAATTTTAGAGAAACTACTAAATTATATTGAGTTGTAAATATTTGAAAATTCCGTTAAGATATTTTGGATTAAATTCTATTCCTAGATAGCATTCGTGTTGACTCATCTCTCCAAAAAACTTTGGTTTTGTTTTCTTATGGTTTTTGCCATAGGATGGAGTAGTGTGTCTGTTGCATCAGTAAAGATAATGCATATCAATATGCAAACTGAAATGAGCCAAGATCATTGTTTAGATCAAGCACAGCAAGTCACTCAACATGGTATTAATCACGAAGTACAGACGAATACCGATTGCCATAATCATTTAGCTCTTAATCAGAATATAGATCACAAAAAGTGTCAGGAATGTTCTAGCTTATCCTGCCAGACACAGATCTCATGTCTTCATTCTTTGCAAAGCTCGCTAGATCCCCTAGATACCTTCTATTCTATAGATCAGCCTAATTTTTATTACCCCAACCAATATCTAAATGGGTATTGGCAAGAAATTTCACGTCCTCCTAAAACTTAACCAATTTTTTTAAAATTTATTTATTTTTCAAAAATTAAGGTTAAGTTATGTCTCATAAAATTAGTTCGTACCTATTAGCAGGTATTTGTTTTGCATCGTCGCCTTTGGTTTTTGCCGAAGTGCGTGAATATCAGCTTGTTATTGATGAAGCAGTGGTCAGCCCAACTGGAAAGCCTGTAAAGCGCATTACCGTAAATGGTCAATTTCCTGCGCCTTTGCTTGAGTTTGAAGAGGGTGATGAAGCCATCATTCGCGTGAAAAATAATTTAAAAAACCAAGATTCTTCTATTCATTGGCACGGACTGTTGTTGCCGGGCATTATGGATGGTGTACCGGGATTTAATGGTTTTAACGGTATTAAGCCTCAAAGCGAGTATGTTTATAAATTCAAGATTCGCCAAAGCGGGACTTATTGGTATCACGCTCATTCTAAAGGACAGGAACAGGACGGCTTATATGGTTCTTTTGTGATTTATCCAAAAGGTAAAACACCATTGGCAGCACATGAAAAAGCTGAACGTGACTATGTGGTGATGTTGTCAGATTTTCATGAAAAAACCAGTGATCAAATTCAGAAAGATCTTAAAATTTCAGCTGAATATTATCAAGATCAGCGTGAAACCTTGGGTGATGTTTGGAAGCAGGTTAAACGTGATGGCATAAAAGCGACATGGTCTGACCGCAAAATGTGGAATCAGATGCGTATGCTAAAAACCGACATGTCGGATGTTACAGGTTATACCTTCCTCATTAATGGCAAAACACCTGAACAAAATTGGACAGGAATGTTTAAACCGAATGAAAAAATTCGCCTACGTTTTGTGAATGCATCTGCGATGTCTTTCTACGATGTCCGTATTCCTAACTTGAAAATGACTGTGGTCAGTGCTGATGGTCAGCCTGTAAAACCTGTTGCTGTGGATGAGTTTCGTATTGGCACAGCTGAAACTTATGATGTGATTGTGGAGCCAAAAGGCGGACATTATCAAATTGAAGCTGAGTCAATTGACCGTGCAGGCTATGCGATTGGTACACTGCACAATGAATTAAATCCTATGACACATGGCATTCATATGCCTGTACCACGTCCACGCTCACTTTTGACCATGGAAGATATGGGACATGGTGGCGGTGATCATGCAGGAATGGATCATTCGAAAATGAACCACGGCAATATGCAAGGCATGGATCACTCGAAAATGGATCATTCAAAAATGAACCATGGCGATATGCAAGGCATGGATCACTCGAAAATGGATCATTCACAGCATGGCACAGCAAAACCACAAGAAAATGATCAAGTGGTTTATGGTTGGGCAAATGCATCTACACCTGCGGGCAATAAAGCCTTGCAATATAGTGATTTAAAATCTTTAGAACCGCAAAAAGATACTCGTGAAGCTAGCAGTGAATTAGTAGTGCGTTTGGGCGGTACTATGGAGCGTTATATTTGGACGATTAACGGTAAAAAATTCAGCGATGCTGAGCCATTAAAAGTGAAGTATGGCGAGCGTATCCGTATCAAATTTATTAATGACAGTATGATGGCGCACCCCATGCATTTACATGGCATGTTTATGCAGTTGGAGAATGGTCAAGAGTCGGTAGATATGCCGAATAAACACACATTGATTGTACCACCGGGTAAAACAGTGACTGCTTTATTAACTGCGGATGAGTTGGGCGAATGGGCAATCCATTGTCATTTGTTGTATCACATGAGTGCAGGAATGATGAACAAGTTGATCGTGGCAAATGTTAGCGATGAACAAGTGCCTACAACGCCAATTCAAGGTACAAATTCGACTCAAACTCACCAAGTAACTGAGCAAAAAGGAGCTGGACATGCACATCACTAATTTTGTATTTAAAGCGTTTTTTTCTGTTGCGGTATTGAGTTTAACAAGCTTAAGTTTGGCGCACGAAGGGCATCATTCAACTGCTCAGACTGATGGAAAAAATGTACCATCAATGAATCATCAAGCGATGTCTGAGATGGATCATTCACAGCATTCTCCACAAGAGCATGCACAACACATGCAGATGATGGGGAAAATGAATCATGCTGCACATTCAGCACCGATGAACCATCAACATGCAGGTCATCAGCCAATGCATCACAAATCAACAGAGAAACAGCAAGATCAAAAAGTACAGAAAGGAGATCAACATGCGCACCATTAATCTTTTTTCTAAAACTGTTTTAGCAAGCTCTTTGTTGATGGTCAGTGCAGTGAGTTTGGCACATAATGGTGAAGATCATAGTGCGCCTGAAAAAATGACAGTTGCTACATCTTCTAGTCAAAATCAGCCGATGCAAATGGATCGCTCTCAAATGAACCATAGCCAAATGAATCAGGCACAACATCAGGCAACATCTACGGTTAATCATTTACATCATGTACCAGATGCGAATGCTCAGCAGAGTTCGCATTATGATCATCGCTCAGAACACGGTGCGCAAATTTATGCGATTACGACAGTGGACAATAAGTGGCTTGTCAATGAAGATGGCACAGGTGATTTAAAGTCAGAGTTTGAAACCCGTATTGGCACAGATGAAAATAAGGTTTTTATTAAAATTCATGCCGATAAAGAAGAATCGCATGATGCACATTATGATGCCAAACTTTTATATAGCCGTATGATTTCAGACTTTTGGGATGCACAGATTGGTGCACGTTATCGTAGTGAAAAAGTTGAACTCAATGATCATCGCAAAGACACCGAAGAAAATGTTGATGCGGTGATTGGCTTACATGGTATGGCGCCATATTTCTTTGAAACTGATGCTTATCTCTATGCGGGAGAAGACAATTATGCGGGCTTTAGCCTAGAAACGGAACGTGATTTTCTGATTACGCAAAAGTTGATTATTCAACCTTATTTAGAGTTGGATGCTATCTTTAGTGATGACTCTAAATATGCGAAAAGAACTGGTTTAAGCAGTGCAACCGCAGGGTTTGAAACTCGCTATGAAATCAGTAAAAAGATCATGCCGTATATCGACATTGCCTATGAGTATTCAAAAGGTAATGATGAAACGTCGTGGCAAATAGAATCAAACTCTGAGAAAGGTTGGTTATATGGAGCTGGTGTTAGATTTAGATTTTAATTAATTTAATGATTACTAAATAGCTTTATTTAAATAAAACTCTAGCTTAGTGTGGCCGGAAGCAAAATGTTAACTTATTTTGCTTCCTTCCATTTAACATAATGGTGGTTATACGAAAAGAGAGAGTCTACAGCTCTCGTTTTTTGATATCGAAACTGCTAAAATCGATATACGCCATTGACGTACATTAAGTCTATGTTATTTATTGAAACCAGCATCTTTACCAAGCAAATTAAAGACCTTGTATCTGATGAGGAATATCGTCAACTTCAACAAGATCTATTGGTTCAGCCAGATAAAGGTGACTTAATCAAGAATGGCGGTGGCATTCGAAAAGTACGTTGTGCTCAAGGTAACAAAGGTAAAAGTAGCGGCATTAGAGTAATTTACTATTGGGTAAATGAGGATGATCAAATCTTTTTCTTAGTGGCTTATCCAAAATCAGTTAAAGATAATTTAACGGATAAAGAAACAGCCATTCTGCACCAACTCGTGAAGGAGCAATTTCATGGATAACAACTTATTTGATGACTTGGTTGCTTCAATCAAAGAAGCTGGAGCTATCAAACGTAAAGAAGTTAAAGCAAGCCGAGTTACAGAACTCGAATTGCCTGATATTAAAGAAGTACGTGAAAAAACTGGCTTGAGCCAAAATGAATTTGCTGCACGTCTACATATTAGCCCACGTACCCTGCAAAATTGGGAACAAGGACGACGTTATCCAACTGGACCAGCAGCTACATTGATTCGAATTTTAGATGCTCACCCTGGCCTTATCTAAAAATTAAATAAAAGATGGGAGCTTTAAGCTCCCATCTTTTATTTCGTATAAGGCGTATTATGTTAATTTTAGGAAATCTTAGTCTTTAGCTAACATAATCTTCAGTTGATATTACTTGAGCATATGCAAATTCAAAAGCGGCCATTAATGTTGCATGGACATGACCAGCAGGTACTTTAACGCCATTAAATTCCAGGTCTAGTGTTGCACAAGCGTCATGAATAACTTTTACCTTATAACCAAAATCAGAAGCAGCACGAACAGCCGCATCGACACACATATGGCTCATAGCACCAATCACGACTAACTCAGTCACTTGATTGCTATCTAAAATTTCTTTGAGATTCGTGTTTAAGAACGCATTGATGTGATTTTTAATGATCACAGATTCATCTTCTTGCGGCTTAACTGTGTCCTGAAATTCAATACCATTTGAGTTGGGTTCAAATATAGGAGATTCAGCATTAGCAATATGATTTCAACACGTTTGTATGTTGAGCAGCATGGTAAGCCGTTGGCGTTTTACAGTGATAAACATTCAGTCTTCAGGGTGAATCAAAGCAGCAAGAAAGACACCAAGATTACCCAGTTTGGACGCGTACTCAGTACCCTCAATATCGATATCATCTTCGCCAATTCACCACAAGCCAAAGGCCGTGTAGAACGGGCGAATAGAACGCTTCAGGACCGTCTGATTAAAGAAATGCGCCTGGAAGGCATCTGTTCGATTGAGCAAGCGAATGCCTGGCTGCCCTGCTTTATCGAGCAATTTAATCGTAAATTTGCCAATATGGCCTTTAATCCCAAGGATCTACACCGGACTGTCACTGAAACAGCCGAAGAATTAGATGATGTTTTTACCTGGCGTGAACCCCGCAGAGTCACGAACAGCCTGACGATTACTTATGATAAATGCGTATATTTACTGGAAAATACCGAAGAAAATAAAAGGTTGATCGGCAAGTATCTTGAGTTTCTGGAATACCCGGATGGCACGGTAGCCATTGAACATCAAGGAAGAAAAATCAATTACAGCATCTTCGATAAATTAAGTCAGCTCAACCAGCGAGAGGTTGTTGAGAATAAACGTTTAGGTGCTGTTCTCAATCATATTCAACAACAGCACGAAGAATTAGAACAGCAAAACAAACGCAATCGTTCTCAAAAGATGCCGAGCAGACGTGCACAGAAAACAGTAATCAAAGAACGAAATCTGAATCCTGTGCTTGACTTGGAAGTGTCTGTATAGGACATTTCTATTTGGTTATTAGGTAGGACATTTCTACTTAGGAATAACATAAAAATGGGAGCCTATAGCTCCCATTTTTATTGTTAAACTTTGAATCCTATATGTTTTCCTGTTGGAAGCTCTACATCAATACGGAGTTTCCCACCCATTGCCTCAACATACTTTTTCATGGTTGAAATCTTAAGATCATTGCCACGATTTTCTATTGCTGAAAGCGATGGCTGTTTTATTCCCAAAGTTTCAGCAAGCTCTTTTTGAGAAATTTCGAGTTCTTCACGAATAAGATGAAGCTGATTTTCTAGCAGTAATTCATCTGCCATTTTTTGAATACGGGCTTGGCTCTCTGGAGAGCGGCTAGCTAACAATTCTTGCAGAGTCTTAGCCATTAGATTTATCTCCTAGGGTGGCGAGATGAAGTTGGTATTGTTCATCTGCAATATCCAGCATGTCTTTATAAAAACGCTTTTTACCGCCTTTATCAGCAATACATAGAACAATAGCCTGTCGTAAGGGATCAAATGCGAAGAAAGCTCTTAAGGGTCTACCGCGATGTTGAACGCGCAGTTCTTTCATATTGGTAAATTTAGACTCATACACAGTATCTACTAAAGGGCGGCCTAAACTCGGTCCCTGCTGCTGTAGAACAACCAGTGCAGCTAGGACCTTCTCTTGTGTAGATTCATCTTGCTGTTCAAGCCACTGATTAAATAGATCTGTCGTAATGACTGTCCACATACCACAACCAAAATATAGATTATAGTCTATATTTTAGGGGCATTATGCTTGTTTTGCAAATGAGAAATGATAGGCAATAAAAAAGCCCGACATCCTGTCGGGCTTTTTCGTATTGGTTTGCTTGGTATAACTCCTGTCGTACCTGCCAATCCTTGTGCGATTTTCTTTATTCTTATTGTTCGGAACATCCTGTTCTCTATGTCCTCATCATATGAAAAAATTCACGGGTGACATAGACGCCATGGTCCCTAATTGATGTCAGCTTGAGCGTACAGGATTGCTCAAAACTTACCCCAAGATTTATCCGCAGAAATTGGGGATTATTTCTGAACTGTGACCCTTGAGAAATCAGGAAAAAATGTGAAAACGAATGTTTTTTGATCAATTTTATTGGCTAAAAGTTACAGTTTTGCTTAAAAAGAAACCGACTTGTTTCCAAGTCGGTTGAACGAGAACGTTCCAGAGGGTATTACCCACCTCTGTATTAGTTATCAGGTAAATTAGTTTAGGTTCTTAACAATATGTTGGGACAAATTGATTTAAAGCCATCAATATAGTTTAACTAAGGCTATTCAATGCGGAGTTCGATGAAGTATGAAATACTGCTCAAATTCATCAATCGGCATCGGTCTACCAAACAGATAGCCCTGGTAATGATAACAACCCTGTTTTTCTAATACATCCCGTTGAGCTTCGGTTTCTACACCTTCAGCCAGTACAGAAATTCCCAAAGTTTTTGCCAAAACAATGATCATTTTGGTAATTTCAGCATCATTGGCACTCACCAAAATATCCCGAACAAAACCTTGATCAATTTTTAATTGATCAATCGGAATCCGCTGTAAATAAGTTAAAGAAGAATATCCTGTACCAAAATCATCTAGAGAGAACATCACCCCGTAACGTTTAAGAACCGTCATTTTTTCAATAATGTCTTCTACCCGCATCACTAAGGCGCTTTCAGTAAGTTCAAGTTTGAGTAAGTGTGCGGGAGCTTGTGTACGTTCCAAAATTTCGAGTACGTCTTGAACAAATTCATCGCGAGCAAATTGGCTAGCACTGACATTTACAGCCATGCTGAGGTGAGCAGTTTGTGGATACTTGGCCCAGTCACTCAATTGTTGGCAGGCACTTTCCAGTACCCATTGACCCAGAGTAATAATGAAACCATTCTCTTCTGCGACGGGTATAAAACGAGCAGGGGAAATCATTCCTTTAACTGGATGCAGCCAACGTAACAAGGCTTCTACTCCTGTCACCTGTTGTGCACCATTCACTTGTGGCTGGTAATATAATACCAGCTGGTTTTTTTCTAGTGCTTGACGTAATCCGGTATCAATCTCAGCACGCTCCTGAACCTGAGATTGAATCTCGGGATCAAAAAAGCGATAAGTATTTCGACCATAATTCTTTGCGTCAGACAGTGCCATATCAGCACGTTTAATTGGATCCTGGATATTTTCACATGCTTCTATCCCAAATAGGCTGATCCCAATACTGGCTGAATTATGATATTCAGAGTCAGCCAAAAAGTAAGGTTGAGTGAGTGTCTGTAAAATATATTTTGCGGTCTTTTCTAGTTGTGGGATAGCTTCCATCTCTGAGCTTCCAAGATGATCAAGCAGAACCACAAATTCATCACTTCCCAGTCGTGCAACCATGTGATTGGCTTCTACGCATTCTAGCAGGCGAGTTGCGACTTGCTGTAATAAGTAGTCTCCGGTTTCATGGCCTGCAGTGTCATTTATAGCTTTAAAATTATCCAGATCTATTAACAGAACAGCGCCGAGCTGTTTTTTATTTTTTGTATCTCTCATGCTCTGTTCAAGGTGTTCCAAAAATAGGCTACGGTTTGGCAGTTTAGTCAGAGAGTCATAAAACGCTAGCAAGTGTACTTTTTCTTCTGCAGCTTTATAGGCAGAAATATCGGTAAGCGTTGCAACATAATGTGTGGTTTGGCCATGCTCATCACGTACAGCAGCAATCAAGATGTGTTGTGGATACAGTCCGCCATTTTTGCGCTTATTCCAGATTTCACCCTGCCAAGATCCTGTCGTGCGAATATGGTTCCACATGCTGGTATAGAAGTTTTTGTCATGCAGGCCTGATTGTAAGATTTTAGGTGTATAACCAATCAACTCTTGTTCACTATAGCCAGTAATTTCTGTAAAAGCATGATTGGTACGTAAAATAACCAAATGAGGATCTGTAATCAGCATCCCGACTTGAGAGTTAAATGCGGTCGCTGCAATACGCAGGTTTTCTTCTGCTTTTTTACGTTCGGTAATATCACGTGCCGAGCAGAAGAATACCTCATCATCATCAAGATCCACCAGGACTGAACTGACTTCTACCGGATAACACTCACCTTGGGCGTTTAGATAACAGGTTTCAAAGCGAATACCTCCAGGTGTAGAAATCCCTCTATTGATCAGCTCTTGCAACTCAGCCTTATTATAGCCGTTATCCCAGTAACACAGGGTTTTTCCCAAGGCTGCCTGCGGAGTACTACCAATCATGCGAAAAAAGGAATCACTACCTTGAAGAAGCTTGCCTTGGCGATCTAGAACATGAATACCATCTTGTACATTACGTAACAGCATCCGACTACGACGATTGGTCAACATATTTGCCCGAATTTGCTGCCAAAGTAACCATCCAGCAATCGTGGTCACCGCAATGAAGAGTAATCCCAGCAAAACGGCTTTGATAACATCTTCATACCATTGGGCCAGATAGTCTTTTTCACCGAAGGCAACAACAACAAAAATAGGCATGCTACTTAGCTTGCGAAAGTTACCAATACGCGGGATTTTATCTGTAGTTCGTCGAGTATAAATAGTGCCAGACTGTGCGCCAGAGTGAACCAGTTGTGACAGTTCCGGTGGCCCCCCCACAAAACCCACCTTTCCGTTCGGTGTTTTAAGCATGGGATTACGTGCAATAACTCGCATATCCAGGTCTTGTACCAGTACCACTCCTTTAGGGCCTACATCCAGTTCTGCAATTAGATGATTAAAGTAGCTAGCAGGTAAAGCAGTGATAATCATGCCTGCAAAAGTTCCATCACCCTGATTGTAACGTCGTGCAAATAGATGAACCCAGCCTTGGCCATTTGGATCTCTCATCAGCTTGGTGACAAACAGTTGATCCGTACTTTTTTGTTGGGCCTCTTTAAAAAAACTAAAATTTGCATAATTAGACCTCTGACCGTCCATATCATGATCAGCGAATTGGACTTGACCTTTTTCATCGGTAATGTGTATTCGTGTAACAGAGCTGATCCAATCTTTTTGTTTCTGAATAAATAGATTTATTTCTCTATTATTTATTTGTTTTTCTTTACTTAATTCTTTTTCTATATAAGTTTTTAAAGTATACAAAGACAAATCGATTTCTTGTAAACTGCTGCTCACACTTTCTTCAAGTAATGATGTTAAATTTTCTACTCCAGTCCTAGCTTGAGCTTCTTCGCTCTCACGTGAAGTATGTAAGGTATAGACTAGTATGCTGATCATGAACATATTCATGATCACTACAGTCAGGACAAGAAGTTTAAAAATAGATTTTTTTTTTGCAGCATATTTGCTCTGTGAGATAGAGAGATGGACCCGGAAATTTGAACAACTTCTATAAGTGATATTCCGCTCTAGTTAAGCCACCTTGTTTTGTTGGGGTAGCTGATCATAGTAAAACTCATTGGGTGTCATTTTGTCTAGACTCGAATGAGGTCGTTTCAAATTATAAAACTTAAAATATGCACTCAATTGCTTTTTTGCATCTGTGACACTGCTATAAGCTTTGAGATACACCTCTTCATATTTAACGTTCCGCCATAATCGTTCAACCATCACATTATCAATCTATGAGCAGTATACTGCGCAAGTTTACCATCCATACTGATTTGAATGCCATTTGATTTCAATACATCAATAAATGCATCACTCGTGAACTGACTGCCTTTGTCTGTATTAAATATTTCAGGTGATCGGTAATCCTCCCATAAATAACCGAAGTTAAAAGTAGAGGTTAAGCAGCCATTAGAGGTGGCTTTCCTTTATTAGCTTGATGTGGTCTTTCATGGTTGTAATGCCACAACCAGTTTGTTGCATAATCTTGTACTTCATCCAAAGTATCAAATAAATGCTTGCTCAGCCAACTATAACGTATAGTCCGATTATAGCGTTCAATATACGCATTCTGCTGTGGCTTACCCGGTTGAATATATTCAATACGAATACCGTGCTCAGTAGCCCAGCGCACAAATTCGTGACTGATAAATTCGGGACCATTATCGCATCGGATCACTAACGGTTTTTCTCTCCACTCCAGCAATTGATTCAACGTACGAATAACCCTGATTGTGGGCAATGAGAACCCTGCTTCAATGGCTAGGCCTTCGCGGCGGTAATCATCAATCACATTCAATAATCGAAACTTGCGACCATCGGAAAGCTGATCATGCATAAAATCTAATGACCAAACCTGATTTTCTCGGATTGGTTCTTTCAATGGTTCAGGCGCATGCCGTTTTAGTCTTCTTCTCGGTTTAATACGCAGATTCAGTGCCAACTCACAGTAAATGCGGTAAACCCGCTTGTGATTCCAGCAGCAACTCTCAACATGCCGTAAATACGAGAAGCACAAACCAAAGCCCCAATCGGAATTTTCCTCAGTGAGTTCAATGAGCTGTTCAGCAATGAGTGCATTGTCATCGCTGAGATTGGCTTGATAGCGGTAGCAGGTTTCACTAATGCCAAATGCTTTACAAGCCAAACGAATACTAATGGCATGCTGGGCAACTGCCTGTTGTGCCATCTTACGCCGGCAAGATGGCCTCACCCTTGCGCAGCAGTGCTGCTTGCCATCGCTTCCTGGATGATTTCGGCCTTTAATCGCTCTTCCGCATACATCTTTTTAAGTCTGGTATTTTCG